>DLME01000072.1 GCA_002479215.1 Syntrophaceae bacterium UBA7544 | reverse complement strand
TTCTACGGCATAATCCAGGATAGTCAAATCCATCGGTCCCTCTCTTAAAATATCTTGGCAGCCTTTTGAAAATTGAGTTAAAATTATGGCCGGGAACGGAAATAAGTAGTCTAGGACAGGGACCCCTTGAAGAATCAACAAATTCTGATGGAAATGTTTCTTCGAGATTATTTATTACATCATAACTAACTCCCATCAAGGAGTACATCTTATGAATTAAAGGAATATTGTTGTCATCTGCACCGATAAAGAGAGATGAGGTCTCAGATATGAACGTATTAAAAATGTATTCTAATTCTTGTTCTTTGAAATTATGAGGATTTATTACCAAGAATTCGTTCCAGCCAAGTCCCCCAAGAATCATTAAATTTGTTTCTCTTTCCATATATAATGCGATTGCATCCTGAAGGTCCATCCCGAATTTGAGTAGGGGTTCCATTCGGATTTTAAGCAAGCTAATAAAAACTGCCTTCTTCGAATTATCTAAATTAAACAACGACATCTTATCTTCTTGACCCAGAAAATAAGGAAAGCAAAGAATTTCATTACTGTGTATGATATGTTCAAAAGTGCCCTTTTTTAATAAATCGTGAGAAAATTCTCTGCATCGCAAGACTATCATTATGTCATACAATCCCAATATTTTGTAAAATTGATAATCAATAATATTTGATTTTTCTTTTATCTCCTCATCTAACCTATTCATAAGCGATTCAACAACATGCTTCTCATTGCCAACGTTGACACGAAATAAGATTATTTTTATCCCATAGTCTCCAATTGTAATTTGTTTCGCTGTATGTGCCATTATTTTCCCTCAAACTGAGAAGGTTTAAGAAAGATATTCTGCGACCGCCAATTAATATTATATTCTTTTTCGACAGAATATGGATCAATGGGAGAATCCTTCAGAGCTTGGAGGAACCAAGTATCTATATCGGGAACTATGTCTACTGATCCAAAGCGATTTTTTTGGATTTGAGTAAAGAGCCAGTTCTGTTCCTCGCTAGTGGGACCAAATGGCTTATCGTACATAGACTCATCTGCTTGTTGCTTTGTCAAAACCATAAAAGTAGGAATTTTATTTGAAGCTTCCGCTATTGGCTCTGAAATTTCTTCATGCCAGGTAGATAAACGAGGACAATTGCTGCCTCTAAAGCCTAATAGTAATAATATACCATCCTTCTTAATGGACCAATTAATCTCGTCATAAGCCGCTTTAATCTCTTTCTCAAATGGTTTTCGACCAAAAGTCCAATCTATAAAATGTTGGGCTGGGCCAGTCGGAAGAGGTTTATGCTCTTGAAAATAGTCATGATAAAAGACTCCTCCCCAATCTTCGGGGACACGCCAAAGATTTGTACCAACCGCCCATCGAGGAAGCTTGACAATGCAATGACATTCCTTAAATTGAGCCCAATCAAAACTTCCATGTAAAAACAAAATACGCAATTTTGATGGGTCATTAAAAGACCTATAACCAGATGGATCGCTATTACCTTGTTTAAGTATCGGATTTATTGAATAATTTGTAAGTGGTTGTCCGTTTTTTAAAGATGATATTAAGAACGAATCATAATTAGTTGTAATGATACTTCTGACAAGTCTTAATGTAATTAGCTTTATTATAAAATAATAGGAAAATTCCGGTAATACATTCCTTGAGAACATCCTATTATATTCATATTGTGACCAGACTACTCTCTGCTTTTCATATTCCTCTGTACTGTGAGGACATTCAAAGCATTCATTGGGTGGACTGTCTTGAAGGATGACTTGTGGGTGACGAATGCGAGATAGTTTGCTTATCCCGGCACCAAGGACGAGGATAATCTTTCCCCTTTTGCGTGGAGGGAGATGGAGTAAAGAGTCTATTCTCTCTGAAAAAATCACTATATATTGAATTAAAAACTCATGTAGGAAGAAACCTTCGATTAAGACTGTGCATTAGAACATTTTCGTGCTCTGCGCTCACTGACCTCGCAACTTCTTCTGGGCGCGTTCCGCTAATTTCAGCAGGGTCCAGAATTGCACTTTCAGCCCATCCGCAGAACCCGGTCCCTTGCACAAATTTTTGAGTCATCTGGGCGTCTACTACCCCATTATCAAAATCGTCTGTAGGTAGGAAAAGCCGCTTTGATTCACCCATTTCCTTTTCCTTTCAATCCAGATAGGCAAAAGTCTTTGGTTGATTAAAGTTTAAAATTTAATTTTTGTCTTGTCGAGAAAAAAGGTGTTGCCCCAAAAAAATACCATAAAATCTAAATCCCACGCATACTTCCAGTTTATTAGCATAAGAGAGTATATGGGTCAATGAATCAACCATGGGGTACTTCCGATTTTCCCTGGAATGAAATTTTGAAAAAATTTCCGTAGCACTCATATTGACCATAGGGGGTAGGAGTCCCAATCCCCGGGTTTGGTTTTTTGATGTGCATGGGGAGTCAATGGGTGATGGCGTGGGACAGCGGTTACTTCTGGGCAACGGCTCGGCGGAGTTTGTGCCAGCTCTTCGCTAGGTAATGGAAATCCACCACAAATCTTCGTTTCTTTCCGTCCCCCTCACTCCACCGCCTGGCGCTGGGGGAAGGCCTGGGGCCATCGGG
>DLME01000082.1 GCA_002479215.1 Syntrophaceae bacterium UBA7544 | reverse complement strand
TTGCTTTCTGTTACCATTTTTTACCTCTCCACTTTTTTATTTGCTATTTTCCGGTAAATAGATTCAATTTCGTGTTATTCTCAATTACTACTGCAGCGTATCTCTTTGCATCCACAACAGGTAAGTGGAATTTACGAACCGTGGGTTTTTCTTTGTCGGGATACAAGCCGGATTGATGAAGCAGGAGCAATGTACTCTTCGCAAAGATGAAGACTATTTTGTAATTACCCTGCACGTATAACCAGGAGTTATCAGGGCGGTAAATGCCGGACGGCGTAAATTGGGGTAAATCAGCCCGACTTTTTTCAGCAATCTCGATACTGACATTGTTTGTCTCTAAAATGTCTCTGTCGAGTTTAATTTCAATGCCCTGTTTATTCTCCCCTTTTCCGAACTGATAACCCCGGCTTTGATAATTAGTTATAGTCACTCCCAACTTATCGTGAAATAACTCAGCCACGAAGTCTTGAAATTGCAATCCGCTTTCAAATGAATCTTTATCTTTGCTATCTGGATAATTGATTCCCATAAGTTACCCATCCATCGCGTTCCTGGCGCGCAAATAATTCAACTCGCGGACCATAGGGGTAAAGAGTCTGGATTATTTCCCGGAATTTCTCAGGTTTAGTACTATGATCAGAACGTTCTATTGTTTGAACACTATCAAATAACTTACTTTCGTCTGGCTGGCATGATCCTCGGACAGCAACTAACAAAATCTCCGCCCGAACGCTGTTATAATGTCCCATGTTGTGTTTGACTTTATCCCACACGAAAAAGGCTTTATATTTGAATCCCCAGGCTCTAATCACACCAAAAGATTCTTCGAGGATCGGTGATGTTGCCCAAAGAAAAAGGACCGCATTATCGAGGGCTAAATCGGATACAGGAAGTTTACAGATTTCCGATACCGGCATTGTGGGATAGTGGTCTTCTTGCTGGGTCGCCATGTCTACCGGCATGGAATTGCCATATTGCCAGGGTGGGTCTGCATAAATCACCCGGTACTTGCCAACCGGCCAATCGGTTTGTTTGACCTGCTCTTTTACTTCATCGCGCCGGATTGCAACGAATACTTGATTGATTGTGGCCTCACCACTAACCAGCTTTTCTTTCTGATCTTCGGTTGCCTTAGCTTCAATGACTTTAACTCTTGCGATGGTGTTAGTTGACACACCAGAAACCTTGGCCAGTTCTTTAACAGAGTTAACGTGTTCTTCGGGAGCAATTATCGGGTTTTCACATATGTGAAAACCCGATTTGTAGGCTTCGCTTTTTCTATCACCGCCACCGCGAGACATATTTTCAATGCCCTTTGATTCCAATAACTCTGCGAGTTTCATCCGCAACTTGATCACCACATAGGGCTGCAAGTTGCGTCTCCCGAACTGATTTTGGATAATCCACACCATGGCGGCATTGCGATCCGGGAAGGATAGTTCAAGGGCGGCCTTTAAGGGAATGCCCGAATTTGTGCAAATGTCGTATCGGTTATGCCCGTCCAGCATTAATTTAGTTTCTTTCCAGATTACAATCGGGTCACGGTTACCTTCGGTCTTCAGACTAGCTTCAAGCCTGATACGCTCATCCTGTTGCAACGGCGGTATCAAATTACGAAACTCATTATCAAAAAAGATATCCATGCATATCCTCTTGGCTAAATTCTTCTTCCTGACCTGCTGACCTCAACCACTTCACTACCCGTTAACCTTCATTATTTGGCCACTTCCTGAGTTCTTGACTTACTGACTTGAGGAGCTTTTTTTCTTAAGAAATCCTCAAGTCTGACAGTTTCGGTATACTCTCCCTTTTGCCGACGGTCTTCCGGATATGCATAAAAGGCCATTTTTTCTTCAATAACCGAAGTCGCTTCATAAACCGCAGGTGAGTGAGACTCAATGCCAGTTTCACCTGTGACTCGACGCCTGTAGGCGGTGGCCATCATGAAGGCCAGTTCCTTCAGCCCTTCCAACAACCTTTGCTGCTGTGTCGCATCGAGGCTAATTTTGGCAGCCATTTTTAGCCTCTACCACGAAAAGATCGTCGAAAGTTAAAGGGACTAAAATCTCCAGCATTTTCCGCCTGAGTTTTGGGGAAGGGCTCCTCGTCCCGCATATGAGTTGGCTCATATAGCTACTGCTGACTCCCAATTTGATCGCAAACTCATTCTGGGACAGATTTTGCCTGGCTATTGCTTCCCAAATCGTTTTAGAGTTGATACGGACTCGGTACAAGATCTCTCCTTGTTCGCTAGTGTTTGCAACAGTGATAACTATTATATAACTGTATTTCTCGGATAGTCAAACTTTAAACAGCTTCAAAGGGATATTCTGAAAATATTGCTTGCAGAATATTGCAATAATCACACAAACATGTTACAATTGTTGCATAACAGAGGAAAGGAGAGGGGGGCGATATGAGTGAGTTAGGAAACTACCTGCGGGAATTAAGAGCGCAAAAACGTTTGAGCTTACGTGAAGTCGAGACGACTTCAGGCGCTTCGTGTTCCTATTTGTCGCAGGTGGAGCAAGGCAAACGGCAAGCCAGTGCAGATTTACTGCGGAGAATAGCTCCTGCATATGGCACCAGCGTAAGAGATCTGATGACCAAAGCGAGATACCTGGACGAGCCGGAAGTTAAATTGGGAGACCAGGATCGCATTGAGTGGGCTTATCAGGCGGTGCTCTCTGACCCGGATTACAAGTTTGGAACAAGCCTGGGGCCCCAGGGCTTAACGATTGAAGCCAAAAGATTTATTGTGGAAATGTACGAGAAAGCCACTAAAAGGAATCTTTTATAACAAACGGGGTTATTCAAATATATGAGAGATACAACATCGGTCTTCGAAACCCTGCCTGCTTGTGATTACCTGTAGTTTTACGCTCAAAAGAGTACGTTTGCGTCTATCAGAAAAAACCACTTTGTCGCGTCGGGTACTGTCGAGTTACACAACACGTTTGGTTTGGCTTAGTCGCAATTTAGTCGCAAGATTCCATTTTTTCAGTGTTTCTTCGCCCGGTTTTATACTTTTCTATTCAAAAATTGCTATATAATAAAAACAGTTATGTTTATCCGCAGTGTCTCGATAATGAAATCTAACGCAAATGGATATGAGCCTAAAGAACGCGATATTCCAGTTCTTCTGGATTCTCTTCAAGAACTATTCCAAGAGCATGGAGATACGGTTACGCAACACTTCTTGCGGAGCGGATGGAAGAGAAACTCTATAGGCACATATCCCCAATGATTGCATTTTATCTTTACACGACACCGGGGTTTGTTTCCAGTCCCAGGAGCTATTACACGGGCAGAGGGTATTTTATCGTTCCCAATCTCAAACTATTAGCAGAAAGACGAGCCCAATTCTGCCAACGTAATACTAATAAATCCGACAAAAGCCAATAACAGAATTAACTTAATTTGTTCAATAGGAGCGTTAAATATGAGTGCACAAGTAAATTTTGATGAGGATACTGCCGCGATGCTGGATTCTCTTTATGAACTATTTCAAGAACGTGGGGATAAGGTTACGTCGACACTCGTAGCCGACAGAATGGAAAGCAAAATCGATCGACACATTAGTCGCAATCGTGCCGCTTATTTGTATAGGTTGCTTGGGTTTTATTCTAGGTGTGGGCAAGGACATGACGACGGATCTAAATATTATATTATCCCCGATTTTGATTTGTTAGCACTGTTACGAATGAAATATTGCAAAATGGACCCAAATGAAAAATGAGACATTTTTGAGATGAGAAATATCAAGAGTTGAATTCGGATCTAGCAATTCTACTCGCGCGCAACCCCAATCGCTTCTGCAAACTTTGGCATAATTGGTAAAATAACATTATGAGAACATACAGCCGATTTGAAACCGACTTAGCCTTTCAGTGGGTGGATAAATTTTTCAAGCTCATTGAACTAATATTTGAAATATCCGGTGACGATGAAAAGGGTGTTCCTCCCTCTACGCCGACATACGAAAGTGAGCTGCAGTTTCAGGAATTGCGGCTCTGGTTTTTCGCACATCAGCATAAGTTTATGCCTATCTGGTCAGAATTCTGGCACG
>DLME01000024.1 GCA_002479215.1 Syntrophaceae bacterium UBA7544 | reverse complement strand
GGGATAAGAACCAGCGGTAATTGTCATCCTTACCCCGCAGAGGGAACGTATCTTCCCAGGCTTCTCCTGTAGCGACGTATTTTTTGAATTTTTCAGTGACCGGTTCGACGTAATCCGGGTGATGCACCTTCTGCCAGCCCCAGCCTTTCATCTCTTCCAGGTTAGTCCCGGTATAGTCATACCACCGCTGGTTATACCAGAAAATCCAGCCTTCACCATCCGCCATCCAGGCCAGTTGGGGAATATTATTGGCCAGGGCCTGGAACTGCTCTTCATTTGCTTTTAACGCGTCCTCCGCTTTCTTGCGCTCAGTTATGTTTTCGAAAAATGCAGCGAACTGGCCCACCCGCGGCGAATATGCCTTAAGCGATACCCATTGTCCACCGACGGGTGCGTAGCGTTCGATAATTACGGGTTCTCCGGTTAGAGCAACATGGGTGAGCTTTTCAATCCATTCCGGGTCGGCCTTTTCACCTCCGATAGTGCGGTAAGTTCGCCCGATAAGCTCTGAGCGAGGACGCCCAAAAAACCGCTCACCTGCAGAGTTTACGTCCAGGAAACGGTAATCAACCGGTTTGCCATCGTCATCATTGACATTTTCGGCAAGAATGAAACCCTCGCTCATCGTTTCGAATAGATTATGGTACTTCTCCTCGCTTGCTTTAAGGGCTTCCTCTGCCTTCTTGCGTTCGGTAATATCACGAAAGATGCCATCCCGGTATAATGGTCTGCCAGCGCTATCTTTGGTAATTGACAAGCGATTAGAAACCCACAGGTAGTCTCCCTTTTTGGTCTGCAGACGGTATTCCCCTTCTCCATAGCCGGTTTCTTCCGAATGCTTCAACAGTGATTGAAAGAGCGATAAATCGTCCGGGTGAATCATGGCCAGTGAAGTTTGGCGGTTCAAAGCAGCTAACTCAGAGCCTGAATAACCAATGATTTCTTCACTTGAGGGGCTTATGTATTCGTAACGGCCGGTTCGCAAATTTGTTCGATAGATAACATCCCGGGTGCTATCCAGCACTGATCGAAAACGCGCTTCGCTTTCTACGAGCGCTTCTTCTGCCTTCTTGCGTTCGCTGATATCGAGCAATACGAACGCGAATTGTCCAGGTCCAGACCTATAACTATACACTTCGAACCATTTTTGTAAATCCTGACTATAATTTTCAAAATGAAGAGATTCTCCGGTTGAGACAACCTTCCCAAAGTTTTCAATTGCTTTCATTTGTACATTGGGGTTAATGGCGCGGATAGTCTTCCCGATTATTTTGCTCGGAGATAAACCTTGGATCTTTCCTAACATCGAATTTGCAGATAAGAATCGGTAATCAACAGGTTTGCCTTCAACATCGTAAATCATCTCACAGATAGCAAAACCTTCGGTCATATTTTCAAAAAGATTACGGAATCGTTCTTCGCTTTGCTTAAATTTAGCCTGAATTTCGTTGAACGAGTCGGCCATGACATCACCTACGGAGATTTGTCTTGATCTGGCCTCATTTAAAGTGTCTACAGCCGCAAACAATATAAAAACGCCGCCTAGCAATTGGGCAATTCGCAGTGTCCAGCTAAACGGTGTTCCGACCGATTTAACTATTATTGAGCCGCCCATCGAAAGGCCCATCAGCAACAGTCCCAGAGAGTACCAATGGAGCATCGAGGATTTAGATTTCAAAGACGGCTGGAAAAGCATCAAACCCGCCAGCAGGAAAAATATAGTCGCAACCGTCTGAATTATTGTTCTAATATTAGTCCCGCCCGATGACGCTAAAAAGAATGGCGGCATTACTCCATGCAGACTGATTACGGCAAAAACAATTATAAATACTAAAGCGCTGATGTATACCTGCAACAGTGACGAGAAACGCCCAGATGCCTGTTTTGAAGGAATCGCATTCAAGGCGAAAAAACCGCTAATCAAATGGAACGAGCCTGCCAACAATGCCACGATTGCATATACTGTGGTCGCATTGTTTGAAGATGAAAGTCCGAACCAGTTGCTTAGTAGTACGGCAAGCCCGAAAGTAAGCGTTCCGATTCCCATCCATAAGGTCGGCCAAACACCAGTTCGGGTAAAACTTCGAGCAGCGATAGTCCCAACGATAAGCGATGGGGCTACCACGAAAATACAGTTGAGAACCAGCAAAAGGTCGTGAGGGTTATATTTCGATTTAATGCCCAGAAAATAGAAAAGAAACGATGTAATAATTACTAATATTACAACTATGGAACCGAAAGGCTTGAGAAGTTCCAAATAATCAGTGGTTATTTTTGGATTTGATACTGACTTATTTTCTACGGTTTTCATAGATTCCTGCCTCATATGTTCGTAATCAAGAAAATATGAAGGCCTAACCGCACCACCAACTACCCAGATATAAAAATAACTCAACGTTAATACATAAGTATAGCAAAGGCAATATTTGTTTACATATCTGTTTCAATGTAAAAATGGATATTTATCAAAATGTTATAAATTTGTAATACTTTTCCCTGATAGTGGTAAATTCGCAGAGGTGGTTATACTGTTTGGGCTTAGTTTCCGACAGGATCGCCCAAGGTTTATGTGAGACCATTTTTAATTTAAGTTGTAATGGGAGGAACTTTGACATTTGTATTAGAATAACTATAATTGTTGCCAAGAGGAGAGTATTATGCTTACAAAAATTGGAACCATCACCGTGCAAGTAACTGACCAGAACAAGGCTTTGGAATTCTACACTCAGAAATTAGGTTTTAAAACACGTACCGATCAACCCATGGGACCAAATCAAAGATGGATTGAAGTTGCTCCTCCTGGTGCAGAGACAAGGATTCTTTTGTATAAGGCCACAAAGGGTATGCCCGGAGCGCCTTCCTATCGAGCAGCCTTAGCGAAAATAGGTAAATCAACTGGTATGGTGTTTGAAACTGACAATATTATAGAAACGTTTGCAAGTTTAAAATCGCAAGGAGTTTCAATAATTGATGAACCAAAGAAACAACCATATGGTTGGTGGGGCGTCTTTGCCAACCAGGATGGGAATTCTTATGGCGTTCATCAGTAATAAAAAACAAAAGTAAATTTATTAGAAGTGATTACCCTATTTTGGCCTTTGTTTCCGGCAGGATAGAGCAAATTTTAGTTGGGATTAAATTTCGTTTTGAATATCATTGATTGACGCTGATCGCCTTCGCGAATATCGGGATGTTTGCTCAGCGGTGCTCCCTTTTTTCCATCCTGTTTTCCTTCGCTAATTATTCACCGGTAAACCATTGTGACGGTGCATGTTGTCATGAGGGCAGCAAGCGAATAAAACGCCAAATTAACAGGAACTCATGGGGGCAAAATCAATCATTATTATCGGGGGCGGGATGCCGGCGGCGGTGATGTCCGGCAATCACACTATCCGGTTTAACGGCCGGAAAGATAATCGGCCGTTCGGGACGGCGTAATCCGCTAAACCGGACTAGATGTCAATGAAAACATCGCCACCTTCAACCTTAACCGTATAAACTTTCAGGTCTTTGGCGCTGTGACCGGTCGCCATCTTGACCAGCATATCAACATTCTTCACCAGTTTCCCGGTTTTCACATCATAACGCGCGCGGTGTACCGGGCAGATAGCTTCACCATTTTCGATCTTGCCGCTGGGCAAATAGCCATTCATATGAGGGCATAGGGCCTCGACCGCGAAAAACTGCCCGTCAATGTTTGCCACCAGGATTTGCTTCTCTTTGACAATAAACCCCTTCATCGCAGCTTTGGCGACGTCTGTTGTCTTGCATACCTTTTCCATCTCTGTTTACTCCCTCGATTTATATTTTCGCCGTTATACACCGGGGTCCGGAATCATCATCCGATGACATGACCGCGGTCGCGCAGATTTTCTTTCCAGCAATTATTGTCTTTTTGCCAATCCTTGTCAATAAGTTCAAGCGACCGAAAAAATGCAGATAAAACTGGTTAACCCAGCATTGACTATTGTATAATGTTGTTGACAAAGCCAACATCACACTAAATTTCACATTAAACTTTCCCGGGGCAAGATGTGTGCGTGACTTTGGAACTGTAATCAATTTATTACCATAAATAAAAACGGAGTTGGATGTGTCGAAAAAAATCAAAATTGGCATTCTGACCGGCG
>DLME01000196.1 GCA_002479215.1 Syntrophaceae bacterium UBA7544 | reverse complement strand
CCACCAATATAAACATGCGGCGGCTGAAGCTCACTTTTATCTTGTACTCTGTTGATTTTGATGTCACTTAAATTTAAACGGAAAAAATCGGCTATACTTCGGGCAAGGCATTTTCGCGCAAATAAAGATGGATCTATTCTCTTCTTATTTTCCTTCTCCAGAAGAACTTCGACTTTACAGACTAACCTGTCCAAATCAGCCGGGTGATCTGCTCCCACGCAATGAACGTAGCGGAAATGAGAAAAGAGACGAACATAAACCGCTTCCGCGTCCGGAATCTTAACCTCACCCTCTAAACACGCCGATTCGAATTTCTTGAGAATTACCATCCATCGGCGCGGCAAAAAAGCAGCATCAGCACACTTTTTTTTTATGACCTTATAGGCTGTTTCTTTACAAGCCCAAAGCGACCACAGCGCCTTATCAGGATTTTCCGCGTTTTGTACAAAATCAACTTCAGCAGCGGTGAGGATTTTCTTTAGAAAGCGTGAATCCCTGCTTTTCCCTGTGTTTGCCGGCTCTCTCAAATCCACGATATCGTTCCCTATGTGCGGCAAAATACTTCTCCTCCATTTGTGCAAGACGGTTAATTATTTGCGTGGCATATTCTCGTTGCACTCGCAGTCCGCTTCCCTCGATTCGTTCCGGCGAAAACACTTCCATTTGCACTGAAAATTTTTCGCCCCAAGCAGGAATAGCACTATAATTATTCTGCTTATTTCCACGCAGATAAATACACATCACCTTGCAGTCTTCCACGTCTTTGACGAAACGTCCCACGCCATAAGAAAAACTTTCTTTATTAATTCTCCCGGTCCGGGAACGCCCGCCTTCAGGAAAAATCATAACACTATGACCGCTACGCAGAAGGTAAACACATTTATCCAAAGTCTTCTTTATCTTTTCCCGGGATCCGCCGCGATCAATGGGAATGCATTTGGCCAGATAGCATAATATCGCAAGAAAAATATTGCTTTGGAATTTACTTCTTTCGGGTAAATTCCAGGGCAGCTTCTTGTAACCGGTTATATGCTGGCCTAAGCTGAAAGTGGCATAACCTAAAATAAAAGAGTCAATCATCGTCAAATGATTAGCGCAAACAATCCAGGATTCCTTGTGCCGGGCAAATTCACTCGCGTACTGGCGACGAATTTCTTTCAAATTCTGTATTCGATAAAATAAAATTTTAACAATAGAAAAATAAAAAGGCGCGATGAATATTATCGCAAGTCGCCCTAAAAAATTCTGTAAATGAAGAAAACCTTTGGACTTTTTATTCATTTTTTTACCCGAGTTTTTGTTTAATTATTTTCACCGCATCGCCAATGGTGCGAATCTTGTCCGCTTCATCGTCATCAACGCTGATACCGTAAACATCTTCGCATTTAATGATCACATCTACCAGGCGGGCGGAATTTACTTTCAAATCATTTAAAATGTGCGTATCCATCGTCGCCTTTTCTAAAAGCGCTTGGTCCTTAGTATAGGCTTTCAAAATATTTTTCATTTCTTCAAAAATTTTTTTCTCATCCATAAAACTATTCTCCTTATTGAAAAATTAATTTTTATCCCACTTTTTAAATATAATACAGCTATTGACATCGCCAAAACCAAACCCGGCTTTGGCAACAATTCGCAGTCGCGGAAACTCTAAACATTTTTGCGGAATCTTCGAAGCATATTCGACAATTTCCGGGTGCACATCCTCACAATTAATAGAAGGATGCAGAAAGCCTTTGTATATTTGCAAAACAGAAGCCACGCATTCTATAGCGCCTGCGGCGCCCAAACAATGGCCAATCAATGATTTTGTGGCATTAATATACGGAAAACTATCGGGAGTTCGCTCTAACGCCGCCGCCCAGCTTTTAACTTCATAAGGATCGGCATAAGTCGCCGTCAAATGGCCGTTTATGGCATCAACTTCGGCCGGATCAATTCCTGCATCGGCCACCGCACCGCGAATACATCTCTTCACCCCTTCAGGATTAGGTGCAGTCATGGAACCCCCCATCCGCTGACCGCCGCAGTTAACATAGCCGCCGATTATTTCCGCGTAAATTCTGGCTCCTCTGGCCATAGCCGCTTCCAATTCTTCCAAAACCAGCATCGCACCGCCGGAACCGGGAACGAATCCGCAAGCAGTAGCACTCATCGGGCGGGAGCCAGCTTTCGGATTATCATTAAATTTACGACAAAGTACGCGCATGGCATCAAAGCCTCCCCAGATGAAAGGCGTGGCACCTTCGGAACCACCGGCTATCATGCGTTTGGCTAATCCCATCCTTATTCTCCAGAGAGCATCAATTACAGCCTCATTACCGGTGCTGCACGCTGAAGAATTCGAGGTCACTTGATTACCGGCACCGATCAAACCGGAAATGCGGGCGCTGGTACCGCTACCCATCACCTGTTCGACAATACGGCTACCCAATCGTCGAACCCTTCCCTCGTTAATCATAGGAACGACACTATTGGCAATCGTATCCATGCCACCGATTCCTGAGCCGGCAATAACTCCTGTGTCCCAATCTATCGTATCGTCATCGCTATCCGGAAGATTAAAGCCCGCATCTTTCCAGGCATCCACCGCCGAGACCGAAGCGAAGCCAATATTATCATTGAAGGATAAAAGCTTTTCACGATCAAAATAATTTTTACGAATGGCGTCAAAATTTTCCGGCACGCCCGCGATCTGACAGCCAAAATTCAATTCTTTCAATCGAGGAATAAAGCGAATACCGGAACGGCCTTCTTTGAGCGCCTGTTCAAAGTTATCCAATCCATGCGCGTTAGGAGCGGCGACACCCATTCCCGTGATGACAACACGTTTCCTCATTTATTCGCTACTACTCCAGTCAGCGTTCCGAGGCAAATTATTTCGCCGTTTTCTCTTTCCATAGTCGTATCCACTTTTAAAACTCCCTTACGAAAATAATTTTTTTTGCCCTTCACGATTACCCTTTCACCCGGTACTACAATTCCATTGAACTCAACGCCATCGGCCGATGAAAACAAGCTAAGCGGTATATCCATTGTCCCAGGCCGCATTTTTTTCTGACACGCAAGGAGGTAAATTCCAAAAGCAGTAGCTCCAATTTGCGCCATCGTTTCAATTAGAATCACGCCCGGCGTAATAGGCCTGCCCGGAAAATGACCGCGATAAAAAAATTCATCTTCACGAAAGCGATAAGCACCGATTATTTTTTCCTCATCAAGACTGATAATTTCATCAATGAAGCGAAAAGGCTCCCGTTGCGGCACAAGCGCTAAAACTTCCTTGATGACGCCGGCGTCAGCCACCATAAAGCCCCCCATTAACATGAATGACTGTTCCCGTAATATAATTGGCCCTTGTTGCTAAGAACGCCACCACATCAGCTATTTCCTCGGCCTTGCCCAACCTGGCCAATGGAATGTTTGACAGGATCCTCTCCTTGGCATGATCGGGAAGTTCCTTTGTCATGGTCGTGTCGATAAAGCCGGGAGCAACGGAATTGACCAGGATATTTCTTCCCCATAACTCCTTCGACAGCGACTTCGTAAAGGCATCCAGTGCCGCCTTCTCCATGGTGTAGGGAATCTGTCCTGAATTACCCGTATGCCCAACAACGCTGGAGATATTGATAATTCGCCCCGTATTCTTCCGGAGCATAAACTGCCGGAGGATTTTCTTGGTCAGATACCAGGCGCCCCGTACAAGTTCACGCTGGCGGTCAAATTCCTCGATTTTCATCGAGTTGATATCATTGTTGATCGAAATGCCTGCGCTGTTGACAAGGACATCCACGCGGCCCGCCACTTCCTTGATCTGGCTTACCATCCTGTCTATCTGATCCGGATCCGTCAGATCAGCTTCTACTAGGAATCCCTCCTTGATCTCGGCAAGAACAGCTTTCGACGGTTCTTCCATAACGGGTATGTAGTTGATGCCCACACGGAAACCTTCGGACGCCAGGGCGCGGGTGCAAGCCGCCCCTATACCCGTTCCTCCACCTGTAACAATTGCCACCGGTTTATCGATCATTGTTTATTCTCCACTTTCAGTATCATGTGAGTCCAGGAAAGTCCTGCTCCGACAATAGCCATAGCGATACGATCGCCTGTTTTAATCTCATCCCAGTGCATACTTAAGACAGCGGGTGCACTGCAACAGCCGGTATTGCCGAACTGATCAACATTATACCAATGGTGCTCAGGATTTATTCCTCTTCTCTCACTAACACCTTTAAGCATCAACAAATTAGCTTGATGCCCTATAAAGATAAAGCGTTTAGCCTCTGCCGCATACGTCTCCTGCAAAATTTTTACGGATTCCGTCGTCTGCCGAATGGCAAAACCCTGCACGGCATTGCCCTCCTGATGAAAATTCCAATTCCAGGTGATTCCTACTTTTTCCCACGCGGAAGGACGGGAATCAAAAATACAATTCATAAAAGCGGCACGCGAAGGAATTTTCGTCGAAACTATCGCGGCGGCACTACCATCCCCGAAAAGAACCGCTACACTACGGTCAGTATAATCGACAGATTTCGTCAGCGTTTCCGAGTCCACCAGCAATATATAAGGAGGAAGACTATCCGGTCTCATTCGGGATAGAAAATTGATTTGCATCCCAAAAGTAGAGCAGGCTGAATTCATATCGAGACAGGGTACTTCAATGCCCAGTTCTGTAGCAATCGCCGAAGCTTCAGCCGGCGAGATGTTATCCGGCGATGAAGAACCGGCAATAACCATTCCGATATCTTCAGGCTTTAGTGAAGCTCTTTTAAGCGCGAGTCTCGCGGCTGCCGCTCCCATTTGTGCATTTTTATAAAGCCTGGCTTCAAAAGCTGCGCGTGGATCACTGTTTTTAGTTCTTTTAATATAGTCCAAAGGTAATACCGTCCGACGATTTTGGATACCCACACGCTCCAAAATCCATTCGTTATTTGTGCCGATATCCAAATCTTCTAAAAATTTGTTCGTAATTATATTTTCCGGATTGAAATGTCCCATGGAGTGAAGATAAAGCATTTCTAAACAATCTCCCGTCCGATAATCATATTTTGCACCTCGCGCACACCTTCATAAATATCAATGATATGAGCGTCGCGCGCGAGTTTGGAAATTTCGTACTCGTTTGTAAAACCATAACCGCCATGTAAATGAAGCCCTTCTGTTGTACAAAAGATAGCGGCTTCTGCGGCTGCGTTTTTGGCTAAAGAAGCATAAATACCGGCGTCATCGGCTTTTTCCTTAATTTTACAGACCGCTTTTAAAAGAGCGAGTTCGGCCAGTTCCACCTTCTTCCACATAGTTGTTATCATGTCTCTGGCCACGGGAAGATCGCAAATTCTCTGACCAAATTGTTTGCGCTCCCGCGTGTATTCCAGAGTAACTGCCAGAGCCCTTTTGGCCAATCCTAAGCCGATTGCGGCCACCATTGGCCGGGCATAATCCAAAACATCGACAATATATTTAAAGCCGAAACGCCTATCTCCAATAATCTGTTTCGGCTGGATAATTACATCTTCAAAAGTGACGCTAGCCGTGTTGGAAAGGCGTTGCCCTAATTTATCTTCCGGCTTGCCGATAATTATCTTTCCGCCTGTCGGCAGATTAATTTCCCTGGTTGCCTGCCCGATATCGGGAATTTCTCTTGCCGTTACCGGCTCTACAGGAATAACAACACAAGCCATAAAATTGCTCGTCGATTTTCCTACTTTGCAAATAACAGTATATTGAGAAGCATAAGAAGCGTTGGTTATAAAACACTTGGACCCGTTTAAAACATAAGAGCCGTCATCCTTCTTGACAATAAAGCTGGTCATCATCGAATTATCCGAACCCGCGTTAGGTTCCGTTAAACAAAAAGAAGCCAAAAGAGGCTTTTCTACAAAAGGTTTGAGAAATAATTCTTTTTGCTCATCAGTGCCATGCTGGCCGATTACAACGTTAGCCAAATCATTACACATCGCGGAAGTGGAGATACCTGTGTCGCCGTAAGAAAGCTCTTCGATAATCAAAGCCGAAGAAATAACGTCAACTTCATAGCCCTTGATAGCTTCCGGGATGCATAAATTAATAATCCCCATTTCCCATGCTTTGTTAATAATCACCCAAGGGAATTTATGAGCTTTTTCCATCTCCAAAATGTAAGGCGTTATTCCATTTTTTACCAATTTCCTCACAGTGTCTAAATACGCGAGTTGATTCTCATTAAGACTAAAATCCATAAACCAAACCTTTCATTTCGCTTTTTTAGATATAAATTTACAAGACAATCCCCTGGAGGTAGTCTCTTTTCAAAAAAAGAACCTTAATTATTGCCCCTTCATGCAGCAACTTTTTTTCCCGGGAATTTTTCAACTCCCGCACTTGCCGGCGAATTGATTCCATATTTCGTCTGCAGGAATTTTTCCATAGTTGCGGGGTATAAGATATATGCAAGCACGTCTTCATCGTTCCGGGCAAGACCGCCAATGCGTTTTTTTGCCGCTTCCATTTCCGGTTCCAGATAATCAGCGGGCCTTCCGGAAACAGGCTCCTGTCCATGCTTGTAATTCTTCAGTATCTTTTTGGTCAATTCCGGATCAATGGGCACCGGAGTTTTTCCGTATAGTCCCAAAACCAGATCTTTAAGCTGGTTAGATACCCGAACATAACGGCCAAAAAGTACATTTAATACAGCTTGTGCTCCGATGATTTGCGATACTGGAGTAACCAGAGGCGGATAGCCCATGTCTTTGCGCGTTTGAACTACTTCTATGTAAATTTCTCCCAATCGGTCGAGGGCGTTCATTTCTTTTAGTTGCCCGGTTAAATTGGAAATCATTCCGCCCGGAATTTGATGAGCAAGAACTCCGTTATCAATAATGGAGAGCTTATGATTCGCCAGATGGTGATTATATTTCGGAGCAATATTTTCCAGGTGTTCACCCAGCACCAGCAGTTTGTGTAAATCCATTCCGGTCGCGCGCGCGGTTCCCCG
>DLME01000268.1 GCA_002479215.1 Syntrophaceae bacterium UBA7544 | reverse complement strand
TTTGACAAGAACGGTATCTACAAGTCCTCAGTTTTTCGACTGAAAAAATCTGATAATTTACGTTAGAAAGTTGCAATCTTTTTACCATGTAATCTGATTCCCTCGTGGTCTAAATGTAATATTTCTATAAAACCGCAACTATATTAATTTCTTTCAGGATTGCATCTTTGGCTCTTGCAGGCATATTAAGGAATTTTACACCCATTCCAGTATCTTTTGACGAAGCGCCTTTGTTAATCCACATAACTTTTGCATTAATTTCTATTTTTTTTAAATTGCCTATGGAAAAAATCAATTTTATTGTTGACCCTACTGCCGGCGGTCTTTCTGTATCAACAAACATGCCATCTGCCGAAATATTTTTTGTAAAAGATATGAGATAATCATTTTCATGTACATATGAAATTTCAAATTTAGTATCTAACCTTTTATTTATCCTGCGTTCATCTTTTGACATATTATCTTCATTTCATTTATAACCGGCATTAAAGCATTTGTCGCATCCTTTGGCAATTGCCTTCAAAGCAATGCTGACATTATCTACTGAATTAATTATGAAAATATTATCCACCCTGCTTCCTCCTGAATTGGTCATCTCAGCGAAAAACAGTCTTTAGGTAACGATAATATACCACATGTTAAGTTAGAATTCTGCCATTTTGTGTATAATTAGGTCATATCCTCGTTCATTCATTTCCGAGTGAAATGTTGCATTAAGAATCCAAATTCAAAAAACAACAGTACAGGAAGAAGTTAACACATGAAGTTTACATCTGCTGTCCATTAAAGTATCAGCGAAGACAAATTAAGCTCTGATGCTGTAATTATTCTATTCTTTTTTGAAAGAAGAGACCATCCAAACATTTGCTTTTATGATTTTCATTTTTAACGTATTCGCCTTGATCATTATCATACGTGCACAATAGGCTATAATCAAGGGGTTTGCGTTCTTCACCTTTAGATGTCTTGACTAGATATGTACCAGAATACTTAATGGAAACCAAAGACTTATCCGGTAAGAAACGCATTTGTGACGAATAGTCATAACACAGTGGCAACGGCGGCTTTTTATCACATCCATCCTCGTACTCATAAGAGTCTGCCGCCAGGCCGTCCAAGGCCACCTTAAACACTTTATTCCATTGAGTTATCAAATTGTAGTAGAGAATGGTCTCCATTTGAGCAGTATTGGTTTCTTCAAACATCACACCAAATTTGGCAGCATCCAATTGCACCAAAGAAATCTTCTCTGGCAAAGCACCCCACGAACCAAACATGCCAAAGCACTTGTCTGCGCTTTCTAACTGCCAGCCTTTCTTTTGTTTCTTCCACACAAAGATACCTAATATTGGTCTGCAAGCGTGACAGTCATCCCAAGTGGTTGATGTCAGCATATAATATTTGTCAACTCCATTGACGGAAAATCCGCTTAGTAATGCAACTTTAGACTCGAAATCCTCTTCAGGTTCGGGGAGCAAGGTTCTTATGTCCTCATCGCGGTATGTGGTCTTGTTGCAGACGACTCCAGGCTTCCAAGTTGAAACCTGTTTTTGCACATCAAAATTACCGTATATGAGTTGCATAGCCTTTGCTGTGTCGAATTCTCCTATCAGATTTAAGTTATCATCGGCTTTGGTCTTGGATGTGAGTAAAGGACAAAAAATAATCACGGCGATGAACGTACAAACGAAGACTCCGAGGATCGACATCTTACGAAAATACATAACACCTCCTGGATTTTCCCCGATAATTTATAATTTAGACATCTTCATAGCACAAATCTTTTTTTCCACAAGAATTTTGTTCAACTGCCATATTGATTACCGTTCGTAATGTTGAATATTTCTCTAAGACGACAATGTGTGGACTACAGGAAGAAGTGCTTACTAACTACATCTACAAGTCAGCAGTCATAATGGATAAAATATTTTGATGATTTGTGTTCGAAATAATTGACCTGAACTCGTAGCGGAGCGAAGAGTAATGTAATAAATTGCCTGAAAGCGTAGCTAACGAATGAGCAGTCCCAATTACCAATCTTTACCAATTCGTTATTCATAGTCTTTCCCGTATATAAAACTCATATATAACTGCCAACGCAACAAAAGGAGTAACTACCTACCAAGAAATCACCCGATAAAAGGCTAAAATCATACCTGGAATCCACCCCCGCCGAACACAGACTGGCAACAATGCAATCAATACTGAAATGGGATCTGCCGCACATTATTCATCTTGTGAACACTGCCCAGAAAATAAGAACGGTCAGCGTCAGGCCGACCAGGACGCTGGCGATCCCAAAGATCCCTGCAAAGAGCCGGACGGCTGTGCCGGGGCTTTTGCACTTGATCTCCTTCAGTCGGTTTTCCTTGAGGACGCGTTCATACTCCTCAGGCCGCTCTCTCTTGAGTGCATCTAGGGTATAACTTCCGGTAAAGATGTTCCTCTCCAGGGGGAATTTGTCCGGTACCAAGTGGTTGTTGAAGAAGTGAATAGTGAAAATGAAAACAGCTGCCAGTAGCGCCTCTTCGGAATGGGCCAGATACACGATATTAATTATCCAGCCGGGCATGAAATGCGATGATAGCTCCGGCATTGACATAATTACACCGGAGAGTCCTATTATGAGCATGCCCCAAAAGACCGCCATGAAATCGAACTTCTCCCAATAGGTCCACCGATCGAAACGCCGTCTTTCTCCACGATTGAAAAACCACTTGAACATGCCCCAGCAATCCTGAAAGTCTTTGACGCGCGGGAAGAAAGAGTCGGGGCCAAAGAGCCTACCCACCCATCCTTTGACTCTGAAGCCGGGAAACAAGAACTTGAGTAAAAGCCAGCAGGTGTACAGGAACAAGAGCCACATGATTGCCGCGCTGGTGCGGTGAGTTATCCCCGCGTTCTGAATACCTCCGAACACAGCCATGAACGCCCGCGCCCAGAAGCTGTCAGGATATTTGAGCGGGAATCCCGAAACGACGAGCCCGAAGAAAGAAAGGATAAGCACAACGTGCATGACCCGCTCGTGCATGGAGAATCTTCTGACATATTGTAGGCTTTCCTCTGCTGGCGGTTCAGGACCACCTCCCCTGACGAGGCATCTCTTTTCGGCATATGCTTTTCGCCACCAAAGCAGGACATGAATCCAGAAGAAGCCGAACACAGCGGCTAGAAGCGCAATCATGAATTTCTTTGTCAGATATAGCGGGAGGAATTGCTTCGGATTATCAGGATCAGGATGTGGCATATACGATACGAATCGCGAAGTAAAACGGTGATGGCATTTCCCGCATGTTTTTACCAGTGCTTGTGGGTTCAACACAGACGCAGGATTGCCCGGTGGCAGTATGTTGTGGCCGGTGTGGCAGTCGGGACATCCCGCGACTTTTTCAAAGTGCCCGAGTTGCCTGACCTTGCCATGATAGGTTTCCCCGTATGTTTTGACCGCCATGGGGAAAACGCCATACTTTCCCGCTACGCCGCCTTCGCGGTGGCATGAAACGCAGAGGTTCGTATAATAAGATCTCTTAGCGGCGATACCCGCATCTGTCATGGCAAAGACGGGAGTATTGTGAACGCCATGGCAGTCGCTGCATGAAGCGGCATCCTTATTCCCGGCAAGGATTCTGGCCGGATGGCCGTTCTTGACGTATCTGTCTTGATCCCCGTGGCATCCGGTGCAGATTTGAATATCTGTTACTTTATCTTTGATCGCGTGGACAGCCCGAGTAGGATGAATATCTACGTGGCAGTTCAGACAGGTGATCTTTGCTACAACAGCGTGGTAGCTCTTTGCGTACGTCTCATTGACGTCGCTGTGGCAGACATAGCAGGCGGTGAGCTTCGGCTTCTGCTCTTTATTCGTGTGCCGCGTGAGGTCGGTTATGCCGCTATGGCAGATCGTACAATTCAACTTCCCGTGAGGCGTTTGGCCAAAGCGTTTCCCGAACTTGAGATCGGAGTGGCACGAGGTACAGTCTGTGGCCGAAGGCACCGACGCGTGGACAACGGGAGCCGCGGGTGGTTTCTCTTCAGGGACTTTTTCGGAAGCCTCCACCGTTTTTTCTTCCGTCGACTTAGACAGGAAGCTCAAGGGTAGGAGCGGAGAAGGTGTCACATTTTTGAAGTCATGACATTGTGCGCACATGAATTCGGACTTATTGTGCTGGAAATGACATAGCGAGCAGTCCACATCCATTCCGTAGTGTGAGTTGTGCGGATTAGGTAAGAAAACTCCTCTGGCCGGCACTTTTGCAAGAACGTCTGTACTGTGGCAGGTGATGCAGTTCTTGTAGTCCACCTTCTCGAAAGGAGCCTTCTTGCCGTGGCAGGTCTGGCACAAAATGCCCGAGAGCATGTGCACATGACTCGTGGGCATTTTTGACTTCAGGGAAATCTCGTCCTTGTCGTGGCAGGCTGTGCAGTCCTTTAGCACCATGCCCTTTGTGCCCGTATGGTTTTCTGGGAGAACCTTGTCGGTATGGCATGCTGCACAATCACCCTGCTGCGCCGTTGCCAGGCGCTTCGGAGCACCGGTGTCTGCTCCCGCTACGGTGCAGTACAAAAACACAGTGATGAACGAGATTGTGATAAGAGAGAATAGGATCGTGATTGGCCTTCGCTGAGAATACCGTTTCATGCCCATTGTGCCACCTCTTAAGTGTTGTCCTGCATGATTCACAGGGATAGCGGTCATAGGGAACTTTGCGGTCCCTGGTCTTTTACCCTTTGCACGTCAAAATATCGACAAATTTGTATGGATGAGCCCCACACTAATCAAATATATCTTCAGCAACTGGTTGGTATGCTGCAGTTGGCATCCTTCCCATTTCGAAAGAGCAGCATCTATCCTGGATATTCACAAGTACCGTAGGGGCGGCGCATCACCAGCGCCGCCCCCTAAAAACCATGTTATCAGATTGTTTCCTTTGCCGCATTGGTTCCGGCAATCCGCCCATAGACAATGCAGCTCGGTGTGGCGTTGCCGCCCAGCCGATTCGAACCGTGTATCCCACCCGTGCCTTCCCCTGCCGCATAGAGACGGGGGATGGGCTTACCCCAAATATCAATAACCTGTGTATCCTTGTTGATGCGGAGTCCGCCCATCGTGTGATGCACCGCAGGCCACTGGGCGATCGCATAGAAGGGTCCTTCCTCTAAGGGAATCATGACCTTCGTAAACTGGCGGCCAAAATCAGGATCCTTGCCTTCCTTCATATAAGTGTTGTGGTTTTTGATGGTTTCCTCAAGTGTGTTCGCGGGAATGCTCAATTTCCCGGCCAGTTCCGCAATCGTATCGGCCTTGATGAAGCGACCTCTGGCCATCCCTCTTTCCACTTCCTCTTTTGTCCCCATTTTGGGAATCATGGCCTCATTGAAGATGGAATACGTCGGTTTTAGCCCGGTCTTGATCTGGGCCGTAGAAACGACATCGCGACGCTCCATTTCATTGACAAAACGTTTGCCAAGTTTGTTCACGTATACGATGCCAAAACCCGGTCCCCGGAAGGGATAGACAGCCGGCGTATCCAAGAGTCCTTTTTCGGGTTCCGCATAGGGGTAAAGCTGAATAAATGCAAGCTGCAGGGCGTCCGCGCCGACAGCCTGGGCATAACGAATCATTTCTCCCGTTGCGCCAGGATGGTTAGTGCAATTAAATTCCGGTACAATACTCGGGTTGAAAGACTGCCGCATCTCTTTGTTTCGGCTGAATCCGCCGGAAGCCAGGATCAGTGCCTTACGGATCTTAATGTTTTTTGTTTTCCCGCCAGTCATTATCTCCACGCCCTCAACAGGACTCTTCAGGTCGGCATCCTTTCTCCAGATCCAGGTAACTTCTGTGTTGAGACGAATTTTTGCACCACGGCCTTCGGCGATCTTTTTCAGGGCTTCCGTATAGCACCGACCTACCCCCTCGACACAGGTGTGGGTTCGATAGGCGGAATGGCCGCCGGTTCGGTTCAGGACTTCCCTTAATTTCAATCCTCCGTTGTCGATCATCCAGTTAAGAGAAGGGGTTGCCCCCTTGACAAATATATCAACAAGTTCCGGAAAACCGTAGAAATCACCACCCTTTAAAGTATCTTTTTCGTGCAGATCGACACTATCGTCTCCCAGATTCAATTTCTGGCGTAAGTGGAATTCATCATCCCAGGAATTGTATTCGCCGCCGTTGATAATCGAATTCCCGCCGTAAACCGGCATTTTTTCCAGAATAACCGTTTCAATCCCGGCTCCAGCAGACTCCGCCGCCGCGGACAGCCCTGTAAAACCGGAACCGATGATGACCACATCTAGGGTCTCGTCCCATTTACGGGGCATTTTTTTCAGGGCAGCTTCCGCCGATCCCGGGGAAGCCAAATTGAGTGCTAATCCCCCGCTCACGGCCACTGCTCCCAAGGCGACGGCTCCTTTTAGAACAGAACGACGACTGATTGGTGTTATGCTTTGACTTTTAACCTTTTCGTCTGTCATAATATTACCTCCTTTGTGTGTTACAATTGATTGAAGGTCACAGGGAGAACATCCCCACCTCGACTAAAAGGGTATCTTGTCTTTTTTCATTCTCTCTTTTGTGGTTTTACTTCAATATGGTGCTTATGTTTATCGCCTGTGGCGATTTGTAATTATTACTGATCGTAATATGTGCTATCTTTGTCAAAAGTTAGCAACTGCGTGCTACAGGAAGAAGTGCAGGTGCTATCGTTGCCACCTATAAGCCTGCAGATATTGCGAGTAAAATATTTTGATTTGTAAATTCTGGTGTTTTTTTATTCTTTCTTTTCTTCGATCTTTTTTACTTCTGAGATATTTTCTGATTTCTCGTCCGGTTCAGTTATAGCCTTTTTGAAACCCCTTATAGCCTTGCCGATAGAGCTTCCTAATTCAGGGAGCTTACCCGGACCAAAAATAATCAGAACGATAACCAGTATCACCAAAAGGTGCATCGGCCGTAAGAGACCTTCAAACATTGGGTTCACCTCCATTTCTCAACTTCGTCTTTTCTATATAGCACTTTTACAGGGCAGGGCAATAGAAATATTATGGTATTAAAACAGGATTTAAATTGAAAGATACCCATTACCAATTATTATCATAATTATTCTCAAAGAATGCCCTGTCGCAAAATAGGAAGACTTAAAAAAATTCAACTGGAAAATATTGCAAGTATAGCTAAAGCTTTTTAATCGAAAAGATTCTCTTAGATACCCCCGTAGAACCGCCCAAACGCACGGGACAACATCACTGCCATTAGCAATGCACCCAATCCCGCAACAATTACATGCTTCGTCCGGCGTAGCTCGAAGGTTCCGACGCGGCACACGAGTAAGTAGCCTATAATGAGGTTGAAGGCGCCCCACAATACGTTCACCGTTGCGGAAGACAGCCCTTGGCCCGGCGGGGAGGCAAATGGGCTTTGGAATGGGTGCCCCATAACGCCGCTTACAAAATGCGGGATAGCATTAGCGAGAAAGGCACCGCCGAAAAAGTAAGAAAGGTAATGATTCCAACGCATTTTTATTATTCCTCCTTTTACGTTCAATTTTGATAAGACCTTGCTTGTTCATGGGTGAGCTATAATAATTTCGGTTTTGTATGTCAAATAAATATTGATTACTAATTGAAAGAATGTATTCCAGTCAAAATTGGCGTATGCTTTGTTACAGGAAGTAATACGTAACAAAAAAAGGCGGATTTTATTCCGCCTTTAGATGATAAGGTCTTCCTATTTCTGTTGCTATCTCATTTTCTCTCTATCTCGCATTTCTCTATATCTGAGAGCTTCTCTGAGCTGTTTGATGGCTCTCTCACAGTCTGCGATGGCTGCTGCCTTGTGACCACCAAAATCGTGAGGTGCCGCTCTCAGGTAAGCTATGGCATCCTCAAGGGCATCAATGGCTTTGACCAGCCGGGGATGAGCCGCTTTTTCGCCCGCCATCGTGGGCTGTGCCTTCGTAGTGGTACATGTAATGAGAAAGAATGACAACGCGACGATTGCTGCACACATCATAATTGGAACATAACTCTTTTTCATACTACTACCTCCATTTCGTTTTATATTTCGACTACAAAAATAGTAGACGCCTAATGTGAAAAAACCGAACAGTTTCTTTGTCAATATCAATTGTTCTAGAGCTATTACTGTCTAATACGGTTTAAAAGCCACACCTTACGGAAAAACATGTAAAACATAGATTTCAGGAAGCAGTTTACCAATAGACATTTCCAACTTCGTAACTACCTTGTTATAAAAATTTGATAATGCTACTGACCTGCCCCCGAAACATGT
>DLME01000255.1 GCA_002479215.1 Syntrophaceae bacterium UBA7544 | reverse complement strand
CTCAGGGGTTCGATTGATATTGCCAAAGGTGAAAACTTTATCAAAAAAATTGTCGAGGAAAAGCAAATTGCCAAAACCAAAGGCGATGAAGGGCTTGAACAATTTTTAAAGACCGTCGCAAGCTCAATAACCTATGGGATTTTTGCTGAGGTTAACAGAGGGGAGCTTGAAAGTTGGGAAGCGCTCGAAGGTCTATTTGGGCTGAGAAAAATGGCAAACAATGACCCGGAAGTTGAAAAGGCCGGTAAATACTACTGTCCGCTGATAGCTACGATGATAACATCGGGCGCACGGTTAGTACTCGCTTTGATGGAGCACTACATCGTATCTCAAGGCGGTTTTTTTGCCTTCGCGGACACGGACAGTATGTGCATCATTGACCCAGTAGGCGGACATCCCGAATTGATCGGAGGCCGGTTAATCGAAAAATTCAAATCTTTGATGCCCTACGATTTACCAGATGTCTCCTTAATCAAGGCCGAAAAGGAAAACTTTCCCGAAGATGATCCGAACGGAGCATATCAGGATTTATACGTCCATTCCATCGCATCAAAAAAATATTGCCTTTACAATATCATTGACGGTGAAATCACAATCCGAAAGGTAAGCTCTCACGTATTAGGCGTCTTACATGCTCCAGTTGATAAGTGGGTCGAGGAAGCATGGAAATATATAATTTCAAAAGAATTGGGATTACCCTATGATATTCCGTCGTGGTTTTATGATGCTGCATACGCCGAATATACGATAAGCAAGCCTGAATTATTTAATGCCTTTAATAAAAATAAACCCGATTATGTTAATTCAATTAAACCTCATAATCAAATACGAGTTTATTACACAGACAGCAATATCGTTCCTATTTCGTCGTTATTCGATGATGTAATAATTGATAAAACATCAGGTGATTTGTTAAATACGGAAATAAATAAACCATATTTCGATGACGGCGTATTAATGGGCTCATCACAAAAAGATGGCGTTGTGATATTAAAAACATATCTCGATTTTATTGATGAGTATGAATATCATCCAGAATTAAAATTTAATGGGGTTGACGGCAAACAATGTAGACCATATACAAAAGGTCATCTTTACCGCAGGCATATTATTTGTGATGAAGTAATTCATATTGGAAAAGAAGCAAATAAATTGGAAGATGAAATTACATCTTTTATTTTTCCCGGTTCCGATCCGATAAAAGAATATGGTATTAAAAAACCACTAATAAACAAGAAATCATTTTCTAACCCAAAGCAAAAAGAACGTGTAAATAACGGAGTGCAAAAAAGAAATGATGCTGTTAAAGGCGGAATTAAAATCATTGTCAGGGATATAAAAGGAAATAATCCTCAAGAATTCCCCTTGGAATGGATACGTGACTATGAGGTGTATCATATTCATAACACTGGAAATAGGATTTATGTTAGACCTTGGGGAAAAGAAAGAGACTGGTATTTATTGATGGTAAAGGAAAATCAGAATTTATTTAAATATGGATTGTTGCCGCGCCCTGATAAATTATATGATTATTGTTTGAATAATGGTTTAATGCACAAATTAAAACCCGATACTGAATACTCGGATTCAGTCAGTGAGCCATTTTCGAGTTTATTTAAATCAAGTGATTTACCAATAATAAGTAATGGCATTCCCGGTATATGGATTAAAGTTGAGGCCATATCTCAATTATATTTAGACGATAATGGGGTTAGAATAAAATATAGTCAGATCGAAAAAGACTTTCCTTTCGAATGTGAATATACTGGAATTATTTTTGGATATTCAGCTTACAAACGATACATTTTACATATTAATTCATAAAGGATAAAAAGAAATGTCCGATAAAACCGAATGGTCGGGATATATGTCGCTCATGGAAATGAAACGTTGTTATTAGTGTCTTAATGAATTCGTCGCAAGTAATCAATAGGACGTGGCGATTGCTGGCGTGTGTTGTAGAGAGCATTTTAATAAGCTCTATGTTGATAATCTTACGCCGCCATATCTTGAACGTATCAAAAACAGAATGGACGAAATCAAATGTCCCCAGTAAGTTCATGCAATGCCGTAACGCTCGGAAATAATCAAAACCTCTACGTCTGGAATGCAACAGTCCCCTCGACGTTGCCATTTATGGGCATTGCTACGTCATCGAAAAGCATCCCTGTATCGGTCGAAATCGACAATCTGGATAACTCCAATCCGGTCACCTTCGAAGAAAACACAAGCGGCTAGAATATCACCTGTCCACCGGGTACCCGACTCATAACAAACTTCCCGCAGGTCTTTTCTCCGATCTTCTCTTTGAGCGGCACGAGCGCACAGATTAGAGTTTATCTTTTTGATTTCACACAGACACCCACTGTAATCAGTACGAGTGCTCTAACTGACGAGGTGACCCAGCTTGTAAACACCAACTCGAACCTTGAATCGGTCATCGAAAATCTTGAATCGGTCATCAGCGCTGAAACCACATCCAATAATAATTTGGCGTCGGTTAATTCTCAACTGGTAACGTCCAACACCAACCTTGAAACTGTGATAGCAGCGCTCGATAATCAGTTAGTGCAACTACTCGACATGAGCCAGTCGATTGCTCAGATTCAGTCGAACACGCCTGTCATTGCATCTCATGCGGCGATCTTGGCTATTCCGACCTATGGGGCTTTTGATGCCACATATTCATTTAATGCACCGGCAAGCGGCAAGGCTTGGTACTTTTNNGTGGTGGATATATACAAGGGGCTTATCTTGCTGCTACTTCCGCCTCAGAATCGGAAGTCACACTTGCACTTGCATTAGCCACCCTATTACAGACTCATGCCTATTTTCCAGCGGCTGCAACTGCCTCAGTCTTAAGTCAAATGCTTGCTAACGTTTCGTTAACACAACCTGTGTACTTAACAAGTTCATCGGGCGTTTTAACGTTTGCATCGACTGCAACGCTTTCAAAAGGTCAATTGTATTGCGTTGCATATTTAGCTCAATTTTGAAAGGAACAAAATGAGAACCAACACGACAACAACTAATGTACGATATAGCGGTCTTGTCAGTGCCAATACTCTGATATACAGGGGCGCTTGTAATATATCTGCAATTCAAGTATTTGGCGACGGCACTAACAGCGGGTGTGTGACAGTCTATGATTGCATGGATCAAGCACAGGCATCGACTCTAAATCTCATTGGCGCGTATACTAATCCCGGTGGGTCGTTCTTTTTCGGACGTGACTAGATACACCCAATGCATCTACAGAATGGAATCTACGTATCATTGACAGGGACAAATGTTCAATGCACTATTGAATGGATCACCAAGGGTGAAGAGATAGATCACCTACGCAACATAGCGGTAATGGTGTTTAAAGTTGCAAAAGATATCGAATCTCTCCTCGAAACTCAACAGCCAGCAAAAGCATTAACTGGACAGGCCGTAGCAACGGCGGCTGGACATATCGTTAGCAAAGGAGTAATCTGAGATGTTCCATTCCATTGATTTTAACGACCTTGGCAATAAAGCCAAACAGATCGAAATGTTCATGTTGAACAAGGCTAAGATGGACGACAATCAGACGAAGTTACTAATACAGATAAGGGATAGTTTACTTGAAATGGACAAGACGTTGAGCAATCTTGTTAAGATGCTCCTTATTAAAGAGGAATATTTTCCCAAAGGATAAAACCATGGACGAAAATTTTGAAACTCCCGTAGTGGTAACAGAGCCAGCGGTAGGAGTGGCTACGCCAGAGCCTGAAGAAATCAAGGAAGCCGTAAAAGAAGCCATCGTTGAGGCCGAAGAAATAAAAGAGGAAAAGATACAGGAAAAAATGAAAGAGGCCGAATTTGAATAGCTCAAAAACGATGTTGCTAATATCTTCAGTCGATTGAGCGACATTGAATTAAAGATTGATGAAAGGCTTCCCAAAAAAGAGGAAAAGGTTGAGGAAACCGCAGTCGAGGAAGTGGTTGAGCCGGTGACTGAAAAGGCACCCAAGGAAGACGAAGAGCCAAAGAAGAAAACCAAGAAGCACAAACGTGGTTGGATTTGACCGACTGCAAAGGGGATGAAAAATGAGTGACACAACACAAACATTTGAAGATGTTTTGGAACTGAATCCAGATTCAACGGTTTCAGAGCCGAAAAAAAGGCGGGGCAGGCCGAAAAAAAATCCAGCGGAAGCGGCACCAAAGCCCGAAGCAGATCGAGTCATTGAAATTCCGAAGGCCGATGAAAAACCCGTGAAACGCAAGTCCAAAAAAGTTGCGACGGTTGAGGATGTCGGTAAACAGATATACGGCCTGCACGCTATTATGGCAATGATGAGCGGGATACCTGAAGTTGCTTTGCAGCCTGAAGAGGCGGCATCATTGGCGAAAGCCATAATCACCTTTGGCGAAGAATTCGACTTCCAGCCCAATCCAAAAATAATGGCGTGTATAACATTGATTGGCACCAGTGCAATGATTTATGTGCCAAGAATGCCGATCATTTTAAAGCGTATTGCCGCGAAAAAAGCACAAGCAGGGAAACCAAAAAATGAAGTCAGCGACACCACTTCCATACATTAATCCGGGTAAACGATGCTGTGTGGTCGGTCGGACAGGATCGGGAAAATCGGTATAGTCCAAGTGGATGGTTAAACGGTCTCCGCTTAAATGGCTTATCGTTGATCTCAAGATTGATGAGGGGTTTAATAATTTCAGGATCATCGAAGACCTTCCCGATACTAATAAGATACTCAAGGTGTTTGAGGAAAGCCAGTGGCTTGTCTTACGTCCACCAGCACATCAATATGATTACGTTGATGGATAGATTCATTATGTTCATGAAAGCATAACGAACATCGGCTTATACATAGATGAATTGTATATGCTCCACCATCAGGGGCAAGCTGGTGTTGGCTTAACCTCATGGCTCACAAGGGGCAGGTCTCGAAGACAGTCTTTTTTGGGTGGAACACAGCGGCCTGCATGGGTTTCACGTTTCGTGTTCTCCGAGTCGGATTATCTATCCATCTTCAGCCTCAACCTTAAAGAAGATCGAAAACGTATGTATGAGGCATGTGGGCGCGAGGAAGTCATGACCAATCCACCTCGTTATTGTTAGAGATTCTACACCGTCGCAACGGACAACTTGAGAACGTATGGGGTGATACCCCAATGAGCGGACTTCGTTACCTCAGTAACGTCAATATTTGATAACTAATTAATCAAAAGACTTTTGCAAAGGTTTTTTCTGACAACCATTTTTTCGCTTGAAAGGATTACTACATTGCTAAAATTAGACCTCATGAATATCGTTATCATCGGCTTGACCGCCTATGCAGGACTTTTTCTCATCGACCAACTCCTGAACGTGGTCGGACTCTCCCAATACAATTCAAAGAATCTTTGATGGGAGTACACAATGAATATCCTGAATCCCAAAGACATACTGTTTATAACAGTGGTGGCATATTTTTCGATTTGGGGGATTAACGCTGTCCTCAGATCAATCAATATGGCTGACCTGACGGTTTGACTGTCTGACACACAAAACCTTTTGAAAGGAATTGATACAATGGCTGCAACACAGCAACAGCAATATACAGCGGCTAATAACCTTGCCGACACCAGAACGCTTCTTCGCACAGGTATACATTACGAACAATTGGTCACTCAGGCCGGGCCGTTCCAGCCCGGCCAGTCTTGTACCACAATCAAGCTGAACAACGCCGGGATACTTACGGGACTTCGAATTGTAGTACAGGCGGACTGCACAGTTACATCTCCTGTGACCGCGTCTCCATACGCGCCTTACAATTTGCTTAGCAATATCACGCTTCGGGATTTTGCTGGTATAAGCAGAATCAATTTGCCGGGACATCAACTGTACAGCATCTTATGTGCTCGTTACGGTTAGCCTTGGATGTTGGCGTCGTCTGCGGTTGATACAGACCTCATGTACTTTCCGACTCAAGACACCACAGGCGCGGTTACAAAAAACCTAATGTTCGAGTTAAATTTACCCGTGTCCTATGACGCACGCAGTAATTTAGACGGCTGTTTAGTCATGGCCTCGGTCTCGAATGGACAAGTAAATTTGAATCTTAATTTTGCGAATAACATTGATGGAACTGATGTAGCAGCGAATCTCTTTACGAGCGGCACAGCGATTATCAATAACATCTATGTGACCGTTTATCAGCAAGGAATCATCCCGCAAAACAACGCTATACCGTTGATCTCCGCACAGACCGTATATGAACTTCTCGGTGGCTTTAGTTACTCCACCATGGCACCGGGCGTGCAGATGTTCGTTGATTACCCACAGGCGAGAAACATCCTTGCAAATCATATGTGGTACGTTAACGGTGGAGCGGTTACCACTAACGGAACCGATATCGCAAGCATCAACTTGGTGATGAACTCCAATTCGATCATACTGCAACAGACGCCTCAAATGATTCGCGCTGATATGCGTACCCGTTTTAAGAGCGATCTTCCAGCGGGATACTATTACCAAGATCACAGACACCAATCAATCCAGACTCAGACCTACGGGGCGATCCAAAAAGCTCTCGTGTTCAACACCGTGAATGCAAACAGTCACTTGGATGTTTGCTGGGAATCTACATATTCCCTCGGTATTGCAGGCGCTATTGGTGCAGTACAGCAATGATGCTGACTGCGTTACAACAGTGATAAATATCCCTAAAAGGGATTTGCCTATAGGAATCCTTCGGTTGGTCAAGTCCTCTCCCTTGACTGACACATCCCCTCGAAGGGTTCTTATAGACTTTTAACTAAAGGATTCGACAAATGAACTTCGATCTATCTCAGATAAACTTCAAGGCAGTTGCCTTTTTCGTGGCACTCGTATTGATGATTATGGGTGTACAAATATACATTGGCACAACCATTGATTGAGGGGTGCCATGAACAGCACAGTCTTTATTGCTCTACTCTTGGGGTTTCCTTTGTATCTCTTATTCAAAGGTGAGTTACCGACGTATCTTGCTCTTGCTTGAGGTGATATCATGGAAACCCTTTTGGTTATTGGATATGCAACCTACCTGATATTGGTCGGTGTGCAAGGTAACGCTAAACAACTTGTTACCAATCTTCAAAAAGAAGGTCAGTTTATTTCGTGGGTTATAATTATAACCGCAGCGGCGATGTTTGGAGATATGTTAGGTAAAAATGTGGGCTAGTTGTTTTTGCTATTGGTTCTGACTGCATTTCTATTGAATAGTAACAATCAGTCACAGTTTATTGGTAATGTGAGCAAGTTTTATAACCAGTATGCGAAGGTAAGCAAATGAACGGTTTGGATGAAATTATAAAAAACGGTACAAGCATAGCGGCATCCATAATAGGATTAGCAATTCTTGGAACCATTATTCGAAATGCGAGTGGAACCGTGAATATCCTCAATGCAACATCAACGGGATTTAGCAAGGTATTATCGACCGCGATGGGCGGATCATCTTCTATATCGGGAGTACAACAGTGAACGAAATAATGCAAAGCATGACAGCAATTAGTCTGAATATTATCGGACTCGCAACGCTTGCCGTCTTGATCCGTAATAGTCAGGGTACGGCGCAAGTGCTCTCAAGCAGCGCTAACGCTCTGTCGCAGACAATGGCAACCGCGATGTCGGGTGGTGTTGGCGGGACAAACTACGGTGGCACAAGCCAAACGTATGCACCAAGCGTAAGTGCTTGATCGGAGTTAAGCAAAATGGCTAATCATGGCACATAGAACGGTCAGATGGCAGTCCGAAATCGTGTTTACAACGAGGGACAGCAAATCCATTGGGTCGGCGTCGGGGCGCCGTCAGGCGTTGTCGAGGTTGAAACCGCTCCTTGGCCTACCATTATTTGGGGCTGGGTAAGATTCTTGTTCCGAACCATTGGACAGCCAAACGCAGATGTAAATCCTGTTTTCAGCCCGCAGCCATAGCCTAACAAGTGGACAGGTCTGCAACTCATTCAGAATCCACCGGGAATGAATAAACCATCCACTGGCTCAGATTTCTACGTATGAGGTATCTATGGATAACACGGGTGTTGTACTTATAAGTCCAGCGTCTCAAAACACGCTGAAC
>DLME01000043.1 GCA_002479215.1 Syntrophaceae bacterium UBA7544 | reverse complement strand
CGCTGCGCTTCTTTCTGCGCTCACGAAATTTTCTTTACCAAGGCTTTCCCTACCTGTTTTTTCTATCTCCAGGTTTACTTCATCGTTTACCGTCTTTTTTGCTTCCATTACATTATCGAGAAAACGAACAATGTCTTCATCCCGGTCGGAGACCGGAGGGATTTCCTTAGTTAAATCAGTGCTTCTTTTTGCCGACATGGGTTCCTCTGAAAAAACAGACTCGGGGACTAACGGTGTTTCTATTTCCTCTTTTATAATTAGCGGATTATCCTGAAAGAAAACATGCTGGCAGCGACTGCAGCGCATCCACATACCATCGCCTTGCATCAAAGCATCGTCAAAATAAAATTTTGTCCGGCATTGCCTGCACTGAATGATCATTCTTTATCCTTTTTGCTACTGCTTAATAGAATAAATCTCGGGCAAAAAGCGGTAACGTTCAGAGAAATCTAATCCATAACCAACTAAAAATCCATCATCGATGGTAAAACCTATATAATCCGCTTCAAAGGATACTTTTCTTTTTTTGCGTTTATCTAACAATGCACATACCTTAAGCGAATGGGGATTTCTTTCCTTAAGCCATTCGACCAGATATTTTAAGGTCAAACCTGTGTCAATTATATCTTCTACAATCAGTATATCTCTCCCATTAATGGAAGTTTCTATATCCTTTGTCATTACTACTTTACCCGAGCTTTCTGAACCTGCGCCATAACTGGCCACACGAACAAAATCGATCCTGCAGGGGATGCTCATGGCCCGGACTAAATCAGCCATAAAAATGAACGCCCCTTTAAGAATACCGATGACTATCAATTCACGGCCGGTGTAATCACCGGATATCCGATCGGCTAACTCTTTTACGCGCTTTTGAATCACCTTATAAGAAAAGATGATTTCCTTGGACATCTCGTTCATTATGCCGTTTCTCTTTTAATTATTTTATGTCGTACACTAACCAATATGAGTATTATCTGTCAATAAAAATCAAAAAGCACTCTGATAAGTGTCGATAAAATTTTGAATATTTGACCAAATCAGTTTTTCCGCTAATTCAATTTCCTGAGCATTTTTAAATGCTGAAGACAAGCTCAAGAATATTGTATCAAATTTTGATATCTCCCTACCTAACCTTGCATAATCAATATAACTAATCATGTATTGCGATCCATCAAAGTAATATTTGCCCAGCCTGTTGGTTTCCGGTGAACGAAACGGCCATGCGATTTTCCAATCAAAATATTGACGGGCAATATTTTTTAGCGCCGCGTTATCAAATACTTCCGGTTTAAGTTCCCCGCCAATCTTATCAGCAAGCAACCGAAAATATGTCTTTACCAGGTCAATGTCTGTCAGACAAAGGCCGTAAAGATACCAATCATCAATTATTTTTATCAGCACTTGAGCTTGAGACGTGGAGATAAAGTGATGGCTGGGACAAAGATGACCGGCACAAAGTTCCTGGCCATAAAACGAAACCCTGCGCAAATCAATGCCTGAGTTTTGCGCCGGATGCAACAGACAACCTACCTTTCTTTCCTCGCCATCCAGAAAACCAAGATATTCGCAGCAATAAATTACCTCATATCTCATTTTAAAATCTTCGTTATTTAACGTTTCGCCGGCATAATATTCAATATCGCCCGGTTTTTTCACAAGTCTACGGAAACGCTGTGTACGGGCGCGTAACCTTTCTTTAAGAGAAGAACGGGAGCTATCCACATAATTATACAAACCGCAACAGGCACCGCAGGATTTCCTATCATCAGGCTGACAAAAGATGCCTAAATTATTATCCGCTTTCAATTAAACACCTTATGTTTTTCAGATAAATAATAGCCTAAAAAATAGTTAAATACCTTATACTACTGCTTTATTTAATGACTCACTCAAATACAATAGTTTTTGATCCATAAACAAGTATTTTGTTTTCCAGATGCAGGCGCAAAGCCCGCGCCAGCACAATTCTCTCTAAATCCTTGCCCTTCATTTGAATATCGGCTATCGCATCACGGTGGCTTATTTTGATCACATCCTGAGCAATAATCGGTCCTTCGTCCAGATTTTCCGTCGCGTAATGCCCTGTCGCGCCAATGATTTTCACGCCGCGATCATAAGCTTGCTGATAAGGATTACCTCCGGCAAAAGCTGGCAAAAAAGAATGATGGATATTAATTATCTTATGGGGATAATACCCAAGAAATTTCGCTGAGAAAATTTGCATGTAACGCGCCAGAACTACCAAATCAATTTTCAACCCCTTTAATAATTCTAACTCCCGGTCTTCTTGTTGCTTCTTATTTTTTACCGTAATCGGAAAATGATAAAATTTAAGCCCAAATTGTTCGACCGACTCACGAGCATCCAGATGGTTACTGATAACAACCTGTATTTTAGCGGCCATTTCCCCCATTCGTTGACGCAGAATTAAATCGTTAAGGCAATGGAGATGACGGGAAACAAATACGGCAATACGCGGCACATAATCGGTGAAATGCAAATCCCATTTAATGTCCAATTGTTTCGCTAATTGCGTAAAAGCCGCTGGAATTTCTTCCCGGCTAAGCTTAAAACCGGCCAGTTCCCATTCGATCCGCATAAAGAAAAGTTTTCCTCTTTTAGAGGTATGTTGATCGGCGTGGACAATATTTCCGTTGTGATTAAATATAAAATTGGAAATCTTGGCAACAAGCCCTTTACTATCGGGACAGGATAAAAGTAAAATGGCATTGACATCATTCATACGGCGGCTTCATTTTCATTAATTTTGAAACTTGCAGTTGTTAATCAAATATAGAAGGATTGGCGTTGCAGGTCAAGGGTAAAAATGGTAAGGACAGCACCCCTGTATGGAATCATGTTCGGAATATAAAACAAATGAAATTAATTGGAGAAATATATCTGGCCAACGGATTGCAGTTGAATATTTTTGATTTATCGCGTCCAATAGCTGCCGGCACAGTTAAAGTGGAAATTTCCGTTCAGTCCAAAATAGATTTAAAAGAATCTTATTTTTCCGACTCCCGAGATTATCATCAGGTAAAAAGAATCTTTGGCGATAATTTTTCCTACGAATACAAAATGGAAAGATCTTTTGTGGCTAAAGAAAATCAGGAGGCTATCCGCGAGGAATTGCTCAGTACATTTAAAAATAATTCTTTGCATTACCTTTCTTCCGTGAATTTTCCACAAAAGCTTGCACTGGCTACTCTCAAGGATATAAAAAATAACCCGTACAAATATAAACGTAAACCGGAAACTGAAGCATGATTAATCATAAATTCGACGGGCTTTTACTTAACGCCGAGAAGCCCAGCCGTTACCTAGGCAATGAAGTAAACGCGATTCATAAAGACAAAAAAGAAGTGAGCTTCCTTCTTGCCTTTCCGGATACATATGAAGTCGGCATGTCGCATCTTGGTTTGCAGATTCTATATTCCGTTTTGAACGAAATTCCGTATGCGAAGGCAGAAAGATGCTTCGCGCCCTGGCCGGATAGGGAAAGTCAACTGCGCTTACGAAAATTACCGCTGACATCTTTAGAATCACAAACGCCCTTAATAAATTTTGATATTGTCGGTTTCTCCCTTCAGTATGAACTGTCCTATACCAATGTGCTGAACATGCTGGAATTGGGGGGTATACCGCTTGCTTGTATCGAACGCAAAGATAACCATCCCTTGATAATTGCCGGAGGCCCTTGTTGTTTTAATCCTGCACCTCTTGCCGGCTTTATCGATGCCTTTGTCATCGGAGAAGGAGAAGAAATCGTTTCAGAAATTGCAGCGGCAGTCCGCACAGGCAAAAAGAAAAAAATCCTCAAGCATGATTTGCTCGAGCAACTGGCACAAATTTCCGGCATTTATGTTCCCACCGTTCATGGGAAAAATCAACTCATCAAAAAAAGAATCGTTACCGACCTCAATTTATGGCCGCATCCCATAAATCCAGTTGTTCCGCTTATGCAAACTGTTCACGACCGCATTATTTTGGAAATAGCGCGCGGCTGTACGCGGGGATGCAGATTCTGCCAGGCGGGAATGATTTGGCGGCCATACCGAGAAAGAAACGCCTCTCTGCTCATACAGATGGCCGAAAAATTATTAGCGGTAACCGGTCATGACGAGATATCTCTTTTATCCTTAAGTTCAGGGGACTATAGCTGCCTTGAATTTTTAATAAAAAGTCTGATGAAACAGCATTATTCCAAAAGAGTCGCTTTGGCCTTGCCCTCGTTACGCGTAGAGTCGCTGACCGGAATATTAATTGAAGAAATCAAGAAAACCCGTAAAACCAGTTTCACGCTGGCACCGGAAGCCGGAACAGATAAAATGCGCCGGATAATAAATAAAGGCAACACCGCCGAAGATTTGATCTCTATAGTTGATAAAGTATTTGCCGCCGGTTGGAAATCGATCAAGCTCTATTTCATGCTGGGTCTTCCTTATGAAACGCAGGAAGATTTGGAAGGAATTATAGGGTTGGGCCATCAGGTTCTCCAGGCGGCAAGAAAACGTGGGCAGGTTACCATTAGCCTTTCCACCTTTGTACCCAAACCGCATACGCCTTTTCAATGGGGAAAACAGATTTCTTTGGAAGAAACTTATATCAAGCAGGACTTCTTTCGCCGGCGGGTAAAAGACCGCCATCTCAGTTTGAAATGGCATGACGCAAAAATGAGCTTACTGGAAGGAATGTTTTCACGCGGCGATGAAAGATTGGGAGAGCTTTTGGAAAAAGCATTTCGTAAAGGCTGCCGTTTTGACGGGTGGACCGAGCTTTTACATTTTGAGCTCTGGCAGGAAGCAATGGATGAACTGGGTATTAATCCTGAAGACTACTTGCGCGAACGCGAGACAAACGAAAAACTTCCTTGGGATAACATTGATTGCGGCGTGAGCCGTCAATTTCTGCTCCAGGAAAGAAAAAAATCAGCGCAAATGTCGGCAACAGCGGATTGCCGGTTTGCCAATTGCCAAAACTGCGGGGTTTGTGATTTCTCGACAACAAAAAATATCTTTGCCGAGGCAAAGGAAACTCAAGAAATTACCACACCACCGCCAACAGCCAATTTAGCCGCGCATGAAAAAGTTTACCGTTTTACCTTTAACAAACTTGGAAGAGCACGGTTTTTATCTCATTTGGAACTTTCCACGGCCTTGATCCGCGCCTTGCGCCGCAGCAGTCTTGCTCTTGTTTATTCTTCCGGCTATCATCCGCATCCTAAAATATCTTTTGCCACAGCCACCGCAGTTGGTATGGAAAGTAACCAAGAATACATGGATGTAACCGCATTGGAGTATCCATCTGCTTTAAATTTATTGAAAAAAGAAATCAATTCCGCCTTACCTCCGGGCATTAAAATCATGGAAATCAAGACGCTCTCTCCCGATACAAAGGCGCTGTCTCAAACGATATACGGATTTATCTACGAGTTGTGTCTACCAGCAAACATAAATGAGAACCAACTTAATATAATTAAAGAAAACATGGAAAAATTTCTGGTATCAGCATCATTTAAAATTCAAAGGATATCCAAGGGAAAAACCGTAATTAAAGACATCCGTCCTTTTGTAAAGGGCATGACTCTTAATGCCGATGAAAAAAGAATTGAAGTCACAGTGCTATACACGCAGGAAGGATCGGCCAGACCTTTTGATATTATTGTCCATGTCCTGGGATTTAGTAAAGAAGAAGCGAAACAAATCCACTTTAATAAAATAAAAACTTTGTTTTTTGACATTAACTAAGTATCTGAGCTATAAATCGTATGTTGATTAAAATCTTTTTTGGTCAAAAGAAGGTCAAATAACTTGGTCCGTGAATTGGCCTTATTCCTGAGAGAAAGAACGTCTTGATACTAATATGACGCGGTCATAATATGCTTGATCAATGTTAATAAAGTCGAACTTCTATGTCCGGTAAATAATGCTGACTTTCTTCCTCGTGTTTGCCAAGTTCTTCGTAAAGCATCATGACGGTATTCACATACACCTGGCTGCGGTTATAATGC
>DLME01000027.1 GCA_002479215.1 Syntrophaceae bacterium UBA7544 | reverse complement strand
ATGGGCATGAATTTCCAATACGTAAAAGATTTGATGGTGGGGCTTAGGGATGAGAAGCTTAAAGTTAAGATTGGCGAAGAGCTGAGACAGATCTGCGACCTTAGCAAGGCGATAGATATCCTGGTCAGGGTAGTCTCAGCAAATAACATTCCAATGAGTAAGGATGAAACGCCACAGCAGCTGGCGATGGTACTCCTTCTCAAGCATACCATGGTTTTTGAACATGCCTGGACAATTTATTGTTATCGTCACTCAACAACCCAGGTTCATGAGTATTGCCTTCCCTCTAAAACGACAAATATGGAATCTCTTAATATCCCGGCTTTTACCGCCCAAATCCGGGATTTCTTCGTGAAACAGGCCAAGGGTGACCATTGTCTGGTGAAGGAATTCGAAGGACAGGGTGAAACAGCCCTGATGATTATCCATGGCTCTTATATTAAGACAGTCGCGCGCTGGTTAGCTGATGAGGTGATCATCGATACTTACCGGCCCGCCTATGAGGATGTCATTCTCTATGACAAGACAAAATCGGTTCTGAAAATCAAAGCCTCGCGCAAAGATCGGCAGCAGTACTATAAATCTTTCGCTGAGTGTATCCTGAACATTTCTGATCCAATACAAGGCGAACAGAACAACGTTTATACGTTGCGTCCTCTCGAGGACAAGACATTCAGGTGGGATGGAAATGAAAGAATAAGCTCCATAGAGGTCCTTGAAGCACATCTGAAGTTACACGGCACAACTCAGCCTGACGTGATAGTGAGATCGACTGATGTTAGAAGAACTTTTGAAGAGGATCTTGGGGACCTTAATTTCTCCTCTGGTCGAGTGGTCTACGTTAAATTCAGATTCACTTTAGAAACTGACGGAGGGCCTGAAACCGCTGTATTTGTTATTAACCCTCCCGCGGTTTCGGATTTAACCAAAATTAGTCACCGCGACATTATCGCGGAATACTTGCAGAAAAATGGAGTTTTACGAGTATGATCGAGTGGATTTTGCGGCAACTTGAGAGACAACCGAGTACACTTTTCTACGAGAAGGAACTGCGGGAAAAGAGTGTTAGCGAGTTTGAAGAATTGAAAGCAAGAAAACTGCTCACCTGCGTTCAGCCGGATAGCGTGTGTGAGCCATATGGATATGGCCAGCAGAATGCATTAATTGCAATAAACCTGGATGGTCATTACTACGCTCTCGATGATGACAATAACGAATTATTGGTCTTAAATAGAAGTGATCTAATTAAATATCAATTCTATTTGGAGGTATTTGCTGAAGAGGTGGCTAAAGCAAATGCCTTCTCCGGTTCCCCGGAAAAGCTGCATCGCAGGTTGTACTATGCGGGTGAACGCATAATTGATGGCAATAAGGTGGCCCTGGTTTTAGCTTTTATTTACCAGGAACAGACTGCGGAAGACCTACTCCTTGGAATACCTGGCCGACTTCCTGCGGGATTCAAGCTGTTTTACGTGGTCACACCTTCGTATACCGTTCAGTCGCTCAAACTAAAAGCCGGCCTGGAACAGCAACGAATACTGGTGGCGCCACTAAAGGATTTAGGCGGATTCAAAATAGACCTTTCTTTGTTGGCACCGAAAATACCTGTAATGCTCCCACCTGAGCAAGAAGAAGAAAGCCGCCTGTATGGGTTCAAATATAAAATACCCATCCAAATCACAGGAGAAAGCAGTGGGAAGGCAAGCAACTTTATCATGGTTGGAGATACCCGGGTCAGTATTGGCGACGCATCGTTGGCGCTCTTTTTGCGTTTGATTCTGGGGCTGTACAGTGAAAAATCAGGTGAAGTGTCCAAATCTGCTCTATCCAGCGAAGGTTATTTTAGAAAAGATGAGGATGAATATCAAAAGATCGGTCGATTAAGGGATTGCTTCGCAAATATTCCCAACATAAACCGGTTGGACTTTATCACGGACCAAAACAAGAGCCTGAAACTGTCAGTCCATCCTTCGCTTATAACTTTGGATTTGAACCGCTTACTGACACATAAGGATCCGGTCATTAAGAAACTAACCGAGAATTTGGCCAGCCATCTCCAAACTATTGGCCGGCACCCAAACTAACATACCCACAAGATGGGGGCTTAAAGAGTTCCTGCCATCGAGTTTAACCAGATATTCATTACGATGCTCTTTGTTGGGTAAAGCCTCAACAAAGCCAGTTTGATCTTGAAGATTTCTATTAGCAGGGTAATCGCTGACTATCCGGACATAACTGCCAATTTCAATTTTCATTTTGCAACCTCGATTTAGAGATGACAAGTCGTTAGTTGGTTCTTATTCTGTTACAGTTTTGCCCTTGGTCTGCTCTGAATCAGGGACGGCTCCTGGGGGTAGTTTGATTTTATATTCTTCGGCCTCAAATGGAGAGTACCCATGTATTGTCTTTTTACCGTCTTCAGTAATCAAAAGCCCAATACCGCATTGTGGGCAACTTTGATTACATGGTTCAAGTAATGCCCACCCATAATAGATTCGACCACATTTGTAACATTTCCCTTCAATCATGATCACTAAACTCCAACAAAAATACTGACCCTAAAGACAGTCGGTTTTACCATTGACTCCATACTATCAATGTGACATTTTACTGATTGCAATTCAATGCACTCCTGCCAATCAGCCTCATTAATGAAACATCTGAATGCCTATTAAGTCGGATTGTCGCCCCGGTCAATATCAATTAGTTTCAGTTAACTTAATTCATCCCCTTAATATTAACCTTAATATTAATATTAAAATACTTTCTGCTTACCCGCCAAGAAGGTGGTATCACTTTTCGAGTGCTCAATGAATTTCTATTTTATACGATATAATTTGTTTCTTATCCAATGTCCATTTTGGCTGACGAATTCAATGGCTGTATCAAAAGATACATTTTCAGGGACAGAGACTCTAACGCCTTTGTCTGGCGTGACAGTGAGAGTAGTTTTCTTAACTCGATTGCTGTACTTTAATATAACAGTCCCGACACCATCGACATAGACGGTAGGTGAATCTGTCATTACTTTAGCGAAAGGAAGAGTTAGTCTATTAAACCTTATCGCCATCTTTAATCTTCAAGGATGCGCCACATTCCGAACAAGACTGGTATTTTTGATATCGCAAAGCCCAGCCGAAAAAGCGGCCCCCGCACTTTAAGCAATTACTTTCAAACATATCTTAATTATAACATCGTGGTTTTACGTAGATGTCAAGTATGCTGGATAAGATATTTTTATTTGCCCATTTTTACTTTGAGTACCTTCCTATTGACTCTCACAAAATCAAACTCGACATTCACAAAATTCACAGAGTTTTTTTAGCGGCTTTCCGAATAGTTGCGAACAACCGAAAAAAATCTGCTTAGAAATCACACTCAAATTCTTCTTGACATGGGTTAAAAGCAAAGTAGAATTAAAATGAAGGTACTGAAATAGCTTTGTTTGGACTAATAC
>DLME01000151.1 GCA_002479215.1 Syntrophaceae bacterium UBA7544 | reverse complement strand
CTGCCTTTCAATGGGCGACCCCGTTCGGCCATCAGTATAGCTGGTGTCGATCCGGAAACCCCGGACGGAAACCAGCTATTGGGCGGGACCACCCCACCTTGGTTATCGCTTCAGGCCGACTCGTTCTTGCCGATAATTCAATGGGTACAATCTGGGAAACGAACCGGCAGGGGATTTGCTGAATACGGTGTCGGAATATGTATTTTAGATATTGAATATTATTTGAGGATGATTATTCTTCAGGACAGAAAGCGAGGTGTACTATGAGACTAATTTTCACAATGAGTTTGCTTGTTGTCCTGTTGTTCACATCGGCATTTTCTTATGCCGCAGGTATGCAATCGCCGGCAGTGGCAGATCAATTGGCTAAGGTCTCTTGTCCAAACCCGGAGAAGATTACCGAAACTACCACAGTCACTTTTTTTGGCGGTCCGCATCTTGGATGGCAAAAAGTCCCTGTAGAAAGAGAAAAAGTTATCTGCCAAGTTTTTGAGTAGCCTTTGAAGGATTTCTTTTTACTCGGCGCATGTGAGGCATTTTTTCAGACCCAGGCACTATAAGTTGCCTGGGTCTTTCCAGTCAAAATAGCCTTCGTTTGCGTGGAGGGAATATGGGAAGACTCTTCGCGCATCCATTTAAGAGAAATGCTTCTCACACCTTGTCCGGCAAAGTCGGCCTATCTCTCTTTTGAAGATTGACTTAACAAGGCGAAAATCAACTTTGCCGTGCCCGTTCCGGAATCACAAAATGAGATCTTCTAGTGAGTTCACATATATACTGAGCTGTGTCGGGCAATATCCGAAGCAAAAAATGGATTTGCGAATTTAGTATAGCCACATATCACAAACGCCGGAATATTGTTTCAGCTGCGAAGAAAGGGGTGTGTCCGGAAACTGAAAAAACCGGTTCCCTCGACACGCCACTTGTGTTTTTTATTCGTATATGGGAAGGTTCTATGGCTTTGAATGTATCCCCGGGGGCGGGGCAATGCTGTTGACTTTAGGCCGAAGTGTCTCACGCGAAGCCGGATCATTGTCCGGACATCATCATGCGCGAAGAATGAAGAAAGCAAATCTCGAATGTACAAACTGCCCGTGACTACTGCGTCGAAGGGCAGAAGTCATTCCGGTTAATCTTTTGTCTTACTTCGCGCTTTCGCGGCTTCGCGTGAAATACCTCGATCTTAAGGCAACAGCATTGGGGGGCGGCAGACCAACCCGGAATGCCCTTCAAGATTCCTTTTTGGTCAGGTTGATACATTATCCTGGAAAGGAAGACCCCTGACGGGGCCACACATATCGAAGCCTACAAATTGGAGGCCTAAAATGTTTGCAAACGCAATTAGATATTCAGGTTTAGCCATTCTGTTAGTTTTAGTTTTCCTATCGGGTTTATCTCGAGCTTCTGGCATGGACGACTATCTTGGCAGTGAATGTAAAGGTAACTATGTCTGGGGCGGAGCTATGAATTTGGCTTGGCATGAGTTGAACGATAACATTTTACATGAAAAACTGAAATTGAATACCGACGATGAACAGGCATTGGAGATGGTGGATAAACTTAATCGCTTAGCTTTCACAAAGAAGGATCTGGACGAAGAAAGCTACTACGTCAAAAGTGGTTTAGGGTCAAAAACTGTAGATATTATTAATAAGGAATCGAGACAAAAATTTCCAGGAAAAAGTTTTAAAGATTTGGAGGATAAATTACGTCCAACAGATATCATTTCATATGCTTATTTTCTAAAAGAAGTTAAATATTGGACTCAATTCGAAGAGAAACAAGTTATATTTGAGAATGAAAGAGTTAGAGGATTCTATGCACATGGTGACGACCAACAAAGGAATGTAAGTGTTTTGAAATATTGGGGCGATGATAAATTTATCATTGGTATGAAATTACAAAATAATGGTGACGAATTATTATTGGCCAAAGGTTTTGATATGGATAAACCACAAGAGATCGTTAGCGAAATCTACACATATAATAGTACCATTATACCGTCAATAAATACTTATGATCAATTCGAAATGCCCAACCTGCATCTCAAACACAACCGTAATTATATAGAACTAATCAATAAATTCTTAGCCAATGATGGTTTTAAGGATTATTGTATTGTGAAGATGTATGAAAATATAAACTTTGATATCGATCATAGAGGAGCAAGAGTCGAAAATGAAGCAGTCATAGGTGGAAGAGGTGCGGGGAGAAAGCCTCAAATCTCGAGAAGATTCATTATGGATAAACCATTTTGGGTTGTGATGAAAAGAAAGGATAGCCAACATCCTTATTTTCTCTTGGGCGTGAAGAACACGGAACTGATGGACAAATAAAGTGAAAGTGTGTCGGTGGGCCGATGAAGCAGGTGTGCACTTTGCACCGGCTGTTTCCCGTCGGCACTGAGGCAATCCGGCCCCATAATTGACAATACCTGCCGACTCAATATTTTTGCCCGGAAATGAAACTCCTGAAGCGATGCCCATCGCACATTTGCCCAACGCATGGATAAATAGGTGAGCCTTCACTGAAAGGCCCTCGGAAGTAGCCTGCAGATCCCGTTCAAAGCCTTTCACACCATAAAAGAGCCAAATGTTTTCGTGATCATGTTTTACTCATCTTTAACAGTATCAAA
>DLME01000276.1:5834-18161 GCA_002479215.1 Syntrophaceae bacterium UBA7544 | reverse complement strand
TTTCAGGATTCCGGCAAGATCCTTTATTCCCAGCAATGATTAAATCTCTATAAAAAATAACCAGGAGTAGAATAATGGAAAAATTAAAGACAATTAAATTAATAATATTTTTATCGACAATAACGTTATTAGCATTTAGCGTTTCATCTGCTAGCGCTGCCCAATCTCAGCCAAAGCAAAAAAATATAATTTTAGCCACGACGACAAGTACTCAGGATACCGGACTTCTGGATATTTTGATTCCGCTATTTGAAGAAAAGACGGGTTATTTTGTAAAGACTATTGCCGTTGGTTCAGGACAGGCCATGGCCATGGGGCAAAAAGGGGAAGCCGATGTTCTGCTTGTTCATTCACCCGATGCGGAAAAGAAGTTTATAGCTGATGGGTTTGGAATCAACAGGCGTCTGGTTATGCATAACGACTTCATTATTGTTGGTCCAAGTGCCGATCAAGCAAAAATAAAAGATACGAATTTGGCTGTGGAAGCGTTTAAGAAAATAGCCGAGACAAGCGCTTTGTTTATGTCCAGAGGTGATAATTCCGGGACGCACTCTCAGGAAAAAAAATTATGGAAGGCTGCCGGAGTAAATCCTGAAGGGCAGAAATGGTATCAGCAAACCGGGTTAGGCATGGGGCAAACTCTTAATGTTGCTGCCGAGAAAAAAGGCTATACTCTTGCCGATAGCGGAACATATTTGGCCATGAAAAAAAATCTGGGTATGGATATTTTAGTGGAAGGGGATGCCGCTCTGCTCAATATTTATCATGTAATCGAAGTTAATGCCGACAAATGGCCGAAAGCCAATGCCAAAGGCGCGAGGGCATTTGCCGATTTCATGGTTTCCGCAAAAACGCAAACTATTATTAAAAAATTTGGTGTCGATAAATACGGATCGCCTTTGTTTTTCCCTGATGCGGGAAAGACGCTGGAAGAACTGGGAAAATAAATCAATAAATGAGTGCTTGAAAAACGGGTTCAGTTTTTTCAAGGCTTAGGCGTTGCTGTTGTTTTTACAGGATTTAAAAAGTGGAATTAATACTAGAAGGCATAAAAAAGGCTTTTGAATTAATCGTCAGTCTTGATCCGGAAGTGCTGGGAATAACCTTGCTCTCGCTGCAAGTCTCCGGATTGGCAACGTTCATCAGTCTGGTCCTTGGTGTATCGGCGGGTACGGTGGTTGCGCTGGCTAATTTTCGAGGCAGGAAGTTCGTCATTAGTCTGATTAATACGGGAATGGGTCTGCCTCCGGTGGTTGTCGGTCTTTTTGTGACTATTATGATTTGGCGCAACGGACCTTTCGGGTTTTTAGAAATCCTTTATACGCCTTTGGCCATTATTATTGCCCAGGCTATTATCGCCACGCCTATTATTATGGGTATATCCCTTGCCGCCATTCAGCAGCTGCCGGAAAATCTCCGTTTACAGATTTTGTCGCTCGGAGCGACCAGATTACAAATGGTGTGGGTATTGATCAAAGAAGCGCGTTTGCCGCTTTTGGCCGCCGTGATGGCCGGTTTTGGGGGAGTGATTTCCGAAGTAGGCGCTTCGATTATGGTCGGCGGCAACATTAAGGGCTACTCACGAGTACTAACCACGGCAACGGTTATGGAAACAGGCAAAGGTAATTTTGATGTGGCGATAGCTTTGGGCATCATACTACTACTGCTTGCTTTTATGGTTAACCTTGTTCTTACCCAGATACAGCAAAGGCAACGCCCGCGATGAAAGTCGAGAATATAATAAAAATAGAAAACCTTCTTGTTCAGCGCGGTGACGTAACTGTGTTGAATATTAGTGAACTTACTGTTGAACGGGGGAAAATATTCGCTTTGATCGGACCCAACGGTGCCGGGAAGTCGACGACCATTTTAACTATGGCTGGTTTGTTGAAACCCTGGCAAGGGCAACTTTATTTTCAAGATATGCTCATCAATTCCCATGTCGATCGCATGATGTTGCGCCGCAATGCAGCCGTTGTTTTTCAAGAGCCTTTACTTCTTAGCTGTTCGGTTCATGAGAATATTGCTCTTGGTTTGAAGTTTCGAAAAGGCAAAAAGGATGAAATCAAAAAGCGTGTTGGCGAATCATTGGATTATTTTGGAATCGCTCAACTGGAAAAAAGATCGGCGAAATCGCTTTCCGGGGGCGAAGCCAGGAGGGTGTCGCTGGCGCGCGCTTTTGCCCTTAAACCCCAACTGATTTTGCTTGATGAACCCTTTAATTCTCTTGATCCGCCAACACGGGAAGCGGTAATTGACGATTTGCAGAGGATTTTAAAGGAAACAAAAATCACCGCCGTGATGGCGTTGCACGACCGAGAAGAAACACTGCGTCTGGCGCAGGATGTTGCTTTTATGGACAGCGGTAAAATTGTGCAATCGGGAACAACAGCGAAAATATTTAATCAGCCGGCCGATGAATTTATCGCTAACTTCGTTGGAACAGAATCTGTATTGGAAGGCACTGTCAAAAATAATGCCAATGGCCTCATGGAAATTTCTATTAATAGCAAAGTCATTGAAGCCGTAGGAAACTCTTCCGCCGGGCAAAAAGTGTTTTGTTGTGTGCGTCCAGAGAATGTTACGGTTTCTAAAGATACGCAAGGCAAAATAAGCGCGCGTAATGTCTTTGAGGCAAAAGTTCAGAAAATTGTCCGGCAGGGCTTTTTTTATAAACTCGTTTTGGATTGCGGTTTTTCATTGACTGCATATATTACACAGCCTTCCTGCGAAGATTTACAATTGGAAGAGGGAGCTTCTATAATCACTTCTTTCAAGGCTACTGCCGTTCACGTTATGCGGCGGGAAAAGTAATTTTTTTTCTTTAGACGATAATTATATATTACAATTTATTAATAATATCTTTTTCATCGGGTGCCTGATCATCTAAAACCGGTTCCTCGAGTAAATGTTTGGGTAAGAAAAATTTATTGGCTATAAGTGTTGGTACCACAGCACTGGCAATTACTACGCCGACAATGTAAGAATACTGCGCTTGAGAAATAATATTATGTGACAATCCAAATAGTGCGGATATAGTTCCAAACGTCAAACCGGTTGACATGAGCAATGTATAATACCATTTTTCTTTTTTGTCATCTCTGAAATTTTGAATGATCGGATATAATCCGAAGATCTTGGAAACCACTTTTCCGGCAAAGAGTACAAAAAAGATAACAGGGGCTGCAACAACTGCAGGTATTGACATAAGAGCTCCAGCTCTTAAAAAATATAACGGCGTTAAAAAGCCAACGGTCAAAGTCCTCAATCTTCTGACAAAATGACCATCTTTTTCCATAGTTTTTGCTAATAGCATACCTATTACATAGGCTGGTAGGACCGGTTCACTATCCGACCATAAAGCAAGTACTCCCATTGACAGTAATACAAAAAGTATCCATTTTGCACGAATTGCTGCTGTTTTATATGCGAAATGCCTTATAAGAAAATCCGTGATCCAGGGTAAAATAAAAATTAAAACTATTGTTACTGAAATAAATATTAACGTTTTATATGTGAAGGGGGCAAATATCAGTCCTAAACCGATGACGGTTCCCAAGTCATTGACGAAGCATGCCCCTAGTATGCCTTTACCGAATTCGGTTGTGTTAAATCCATATTCCAGCATTACTGCGTAAACTACGGCCATTGATGTTGTGGAAAGAGCAATACCGCATAATAGACTCGCTTGCATGTCCCATCCAATCAGATAATATGCAATTAAGAAACAACCGATAAAAGGAGCGAGAAATCCAATGAACCCAATAATTGATACTTCTTTGAGTTTGGATTTCATTACATCAGGATTTAATTCCGCACCTGCAAGAAATGTAAGCAAAATAGCCCCGACTCCCGTGCAAAATTTTAACCAGTCGGCATTCAAGGAAAGTTTGTCGGTAAAGTTTAGATGGAAAGCTGCATACCCGACAACTGCGCCGACAATAATTTCCATTAAAGCTATTGAGATTTTGAGGCGGTTGGCAAGTACGGTTGATAAAACGGCAGCTAAAAACCAAAAGGCGGCAAGAGTATAAATACTGTCCATAAAATAACTCCTAAACAAATAATTATTGATAGGAGTTATTAGCAATTAAGGCGGTTAAAGGTGAACCCCATCACCCGCGCGAGAAATCAATGAAATCTTTACGGCACGCGCGATTTAACAAAATGACATGCGGTTGTCAACAACATATTTTTCAAATGTTATTTCTCAGAATGATCAATATCAAGCCATGACTTGCTAAATTTTAAGAAGCCGGGCAGCTTCTTCCATTTCTGCCGGATCTTTCAATTTTGTCAGCATCTGAGGCGCTTCCTGAAAATTTTCCAAAGCATTAAAAAACCGGTCCAAAACATCACCGTGGTAAGTGGGTATGAGAAATAGATGAGTATGGGGAACTCTCCGGCCGCGGGCGTAAAGAAAGACAAAGTCCGGTTTAAAGGCCTCCATCATTTTATTAGCAATGATTTTGGCAACCTTGAAGAGGCTTATATTTTCTTCCTCGGTCAATTCATGCCACCAGGGAACGTGTCTTTTGGAGATGACCAGGCAATGTCCCTTTGTATAGGGATGAATATCCAGAATGCACAGGGATAGTTCATCTTCATAAATTTTGTAGGCCTTGGCCTTACCCGCTACAATGTCGCAAAAAACGCAACCAGATTTTTCTGCCATATACAGCCTCCTTCACAGCATTGATGGTCAATTAAATGACAAATGACTTTTCATTTCAGTAAAACAGAATTTATATTCTTTTCTTACTTAGATGAATTATATCTATTTTGTCAAACTTTCCGATTGATTTTCCAGTTGAGCGATCAACTGGTGGATTTCGTTTGCCTTCCCTTGCGTTTGAGAAAGCAGTGTTTCGATGGTCGCGAGTTCTTCCTGAACATAAGTAATTGCCTGGATTCTCATGGCCTCAATTACTGTATTGATCCGTTTTTCCCACTGATAGGCCAGACGGGACAGATTGATTTCCACCTCTCGCGGAATGCTGTGGATGAAATGCCGCTCAAATATTTTCCTGAAAATAAACATGGGGATGAGAAACCAGATCAGGTCCAGATGAAAATCAAAGGATCTGGTAAAAGCGATGTCAGGGTGGTCAGGTTCAACTACTTCAATCTTCCAATCTACTTCCGCGAGTTTTACCCCGAGCACTTTCTGAATATTTTCAGCGAGGAATTTACGAAAAGCTTCCAGTGATCGGGTAAAGCTGGCATGAGCTTTTCTCAAGGTACCGAAAAAATTATGGTGCTCGGCTTTGGAAAGTTGGCGCATCTCTTCAGTCATGGTTTCGGACACCCATTCTTCATAGCGCCTTGATAGTTTCCAGAGATTGCCCCTCCACGCGGGCATATCTTTTTCCAGTTTTCCCTTAACCTTTTTTGTCAATGGCTTCTGGAACTGCTCTAGATAGGTTTGGATCAGGGGACGGCTCTGACGCTGGTTTTCCCGGGAGATGAGGCCCAATTCCTCACGAATCAAATCCGCATTGACTTTTTCATTGAGGATTTGTTCATGCAGCCCGGCACGATCCTGATCCGCCTGTATAGCTGTTTTCAGGGCGATGTTCAGATAACTGAGGCAGCTCTTAGACAAGGATTGCGTTTTGTGCCGGAGAATCCGCAGAAATTCAAAATCCCTGTTTATACTTATTTTATGGAGGATTTCTTCCTCGATGAGCTTTTTATATTGTTCAGTCTTATTGCGTGTTGAGTATAAGTATACTGGCAACTCCCGGTTTAGTTCCCGCTGCAGCGTTTGCTTGAAAAACTGTATTACCTCCTGTTGCTGATCTGATGAGAGAAGATCGGTTTTGGTCATAAGAAGAATAATATTCGGGGTGTGACTTGTTAATTCACGGATAAGCTCCAGATCGTGTTCCGAGAGGGGCCGGTCGGCGCTAACTGCCAGCAAAGCAGTGCCCACCGCGGGAAGCCAGTTTTCGGCTGTGGATTGGTGATATTTATAAACACTACCGAGCCCGGGCGTGTCCACCAGACGTAAGCCGGCATAGTTTTTAAGAGACGGCAATGCAATATCCACAATAGAGACATTTTTTTGATTACCTGGATTTTTAGCTTCCGAGGTAAATTCTGCAATATCGGCAAGTGATACATCTGTGGTTAATCCGTCGAAATGCCGGACCACTGCTCGCTCGATATTTCCATATTGCAGACGGGTAATGGCTGTTGTCACCGGGATGGCGCCAACGGGAAGAACTGGTTGTCCAATCAGACTGTTAAGAAAAGAGCTTTTCCCTGCTTTGAACTGTCCCATAATGGCCACATCAATAGGCGGATTCTGTGCCAGTAAACTCTGCGCGGCCTCCAGTTGGCGGGCAAGCGAGATAAGGTGGAAGCGTTCAGAGATATCATGAATAGTCTGCAGAAGGTTACTGATCGGGGAAAGGGTCATTTTGTCTGAGATATTTTCCACAAAAAACTCCTTCAGGTTAATCTCCTGTAGGAGTTATCAGCAACAAAGGCGGTTAAATAAGGTGAACCCCATCACCTGATATAAATTCATTCAAAATTTATAAAAAAGTAACATTTTAGTCAATAACATTATTTTCAGCCCTTTCTCTTTAGCAGCGTTTTATTAGATGTATTGAATCTGGAAAAAAGGTTGGAAAATTTGTAAAATTAGACTATGAAAAACCTGAAGTAAGATGCAGGCTATTGCATTAATTTGCAAGCTATGAAAATTGAGTGTTTTGTTAATTTAGGAAAGGAGGATGGACAAAATGATAGGAGAAAAAATTAGAGGTGCAATGAATGATCAGATTAAGCATGAACTCGAATCTTTTTATATTTATTTATCGATGGTTGCCTACTTTCACGAAGAGGGTCTTGATGGTATGGCGCACTGGATGCGCTGTCAGGCGCATGAGGAGATGATTCATGCGATGAAATTTTTTGACCATATTATTGACAGGGGCGGCATAGTCACACTTCAGGATTTAAAACAATTGAAAACAAAATGGAAAACACCTCTGGAAGCATGGCAGGATGCCTACGAGCATGAAAAGTTTGTTACCGGTAAAATCAATAATCTTACTAAAATATCCCGTGAAGAAAACGACTATACGTCCGAACCTATTCTTTCCTGGTTCTTAAATGAGCAGATAGAAGAAGAAAAAAATACGGAAAAAGTTGCCCGCGAATTGGCATTGGTAGGAAACTCCAAAGAGGGTATCTTGATTCTGGATCGTGAATTAGGTACGCGGATATTTCCAGCGGGATCACCTCTTGACCCGGCGGCTTACAATGTAGTCGCTTAAAAATTTCAAATGCCGAGGGGCTGATTATTAATAATTACAAACAATATCTGGAAAAAATAAAAGCCGGTCAAAAGGGGGCAAATTCTTTTCTGGATTATTTGGGGATAACTTTAGATGAGCTGAAGGACGGTTATGCCCGGTTTCGGATGCCGGTGCGCCCGGAATATTTGCAGGGAGCGAAAACGATGCAGGGTGGGCTTATCGTTGCTCTGGCCGATGAGGCCATTGCCCATGCGATGATGACTCAATTGAGCCCGGAAGAAGGTTTGACCACCGTTGAACTCAAAAGCAATTTTTTGGCGGGGGTTAATAATGGGGAACTCATTGCCGATGCCACCGTTTTTAAAAAAGGCCAAAGCCTTGTTATTGGTGATTGTTTGGTGACAGATGATAAAGGCAAAAATATTTGCCGTGTTTCGGCAACGTTTCTGCTTTTGAAAAAATGAATTCGTTAGCGAGCGCATGCCCCGTAGCTTGCTACGGGGTATGCGAGCGAATACAGAATTAATATCTCCTCATGAATCGAAGATGCTCGGCGGCTTGCCGCCGAGAAATTCAATCGTGACATTAAAGCGGAGGGTAATGAGACTCAAACTTCAAAAGCGAAGCCAGGCGGATGCAGGGCGAAGCGAATAGAAGTTTGTTAGCCGAATTATCTCGCATAAGCAGGGGTCGAAGACCCGTGGGCTAAGGATACATATAAACATTGTTAAGCTGTGTGATAAAATGAACATTACTAACAGAATCAATAGGCAGCTATTAACAAAGATTTTGATTGGAGTTATTTCAACAGCCATCATGGTGTTTTATCTTATATCAGCATTTGGCTGGTTTATGGCAACTTATTGGATGGCACGTACAGGTATACTCGGAAAAGAAATAACCACATTTTATGAAAGCCTAAATATAGTCGATCATATTGTACGCATCACACAAGTAATATTAATATTGGTTGCATCCACTTTGCTGCTTTTTTCTAGAAAGGTAGCACTGAAATTGTTGCTTGTCAGCACAGCACTCAGTCTTTTAACATTTTTATTTGGAGGTAAATGGGGCGTAAGCTTTCTCGGCGGCGGGATTTTGTTACTTATCCCAATTTGTGCCTATGCTTATTTTCTTAACCGGAAAGGTTTCTTGCATTGAAAAAAAGCGCTTAACCTTTCAATTCAGCCGATCGCTACGCTCCGGCTGATTTCGTCGTTATGTGAGGAAAATAAATGAATAAGAAAAAGATAATTGTGATCGCAGTTATTTTCGTTCTTCTACTCATTGCATCAAACCTGTTAGGCGGCATTATAGGTTTTGAAAAAGGCTTTAAGGCGGGTCTTTATCTGGATGGCCTAAATACATATATCACGACATCAATGCTGCAACAATTGCGGAAAGGCAAAACAGAATTGCCGATAAAATACATGGAAGCTAAATTGGATATGCAAATCTATAATATCGAGACATACAAAACTGATAATGAATCAATATACAATATCCTTAAATACCCGTCTGTCTTGGATTTTGAAAAGCAAACAATTGAATCAATGAACATAGCAATAAAATATCGCCGTGAAATACCTTCATCTTCTGACGTTCCAGAGTTTCAAAAATCCATAAATGAAATTCTGACAAAACATGAACATGCAAAAACAAAATAGAACACATAACAAAGGCAATACAGCCGATCGCTACGCTCCGGCTGATTTTTTCGTTATGCTCAAAGGAAGCACTATGAGATTTAAATTATTTATAACTTTTTTTATTCTCGTAATTTCCACATATGCTTATTGCGAAGATACTGAAAGGTCAATATTAGGCTACATAGATAATAAAGCTTTCTGGTTGAATATCCCTAACGGGTGGTATCAAGATCAGAAAGTTGCCGGTAAATTTGGAGCAATTTTCTTTTTAATCCCTTCTGGTTATGACTTCAATAATGCGCCCGCTGTTATTTATGCGACATCTTTTAAAAACAAATCGGCTAAACAAGCATTGCTTCATGATGAGGAGGTATTTAAGGCCAAAGATCGTGACATAAAAATGTCACGTCCTGAAATAATTAAAAATAAAAAAGGGAAAAACATTGTCACTAGGGAATTTGAGAGTAAAGTGTTGAGGAGTCAACCATTTGAGGTTATAGCCTATATCGAGGAAAAAGGCGTTACAATCACTGTTGTGGCAAGTGCATTCGACAAGCAGAATTTTGATATTATTTTGCCTGAATTTAAAAAAATGGTTGCTTCTTATGAGTTAGCGGACATTAAAGTTATAGATAAAAGAGAGCATAACAAGTAAATTCAGCCGATCGCTTACGCTCCAGCTGATTTCTCCGTTATGTGAGAAATTAACATGAAGAAAAAAGAAATTCCCATCCAGCAATATGCATTTCAAACAACAAACTTAAGCGGCGCAAGTGAAGATTTTTTAGAAGAGACTGCGCCTCTTATTGGATATATTGTTCACAGCTTTAATACTTTGGAAAACTTATTAAACGAATCACTTTGTAATTTAATTAATGAACGTTCAGATGCACAAGGCTTATTGGTTATCTACAATATGAATTATTCATCTAAAGTTGATATGTTTAAAAGGTTTTTACTTGAACTACAAAATACAGCATGTAAAAAGATCACCATACTTGATCAACTAACGAAAAATCTCATTTTAGCAGGAAATCTCAGGAATCAAGTAGTTCATGCAGACTGGGAAAGTGCATATGATGATGGATATACTAGATGTAAACTGAAAATAAATTCAAAAGGAATCACTCATGAATATATTCAGTTTACTACTGAATCCTTAGAAAGCATTATTGAATTAATAAATAATACCTGTAGTATGTTTGATGAGTATGAAACGGAAATGGAAAATTTCTGGCATGATAAATAAAGACACATAACAAAAGCAATACAGCCGATCGCTGCGCTCCGGCTGAGCTTTTCGTTACAAATATTATAAAGTAACGTCATCGTTCTTGTTCATTAATGCATCGATCATTACGAAATAACCAATAATGTATTAATTCTGAAAGTATCCACATCCTTGTTGACTCTCAGTCGCAAATTTGCTAAGAAAAACGTCACATTACTTTTTTCAAAAAATTTTATTCCAGGATGTTATAAATGATTGATCTTCATACACATTCTATTTTCAGTGACGGCGACTTAATTCCCACGGAGTTGGCTCAGCGCGCCTTTGCTGCCGGGTATAAAGCTATAGCCATTACCGATCATGCCGATCATTCCAATATTGATTTCATTCTGCCAAGGATTATCAAGGTTTGTTCAAAGATAACGGAAAAAGGGAATATTACAGTTCTTCCCGGCATTGAACTTACACATGTTCACCCTAAAGATATAGCCGCGCTTGCTGATGAGGCCAGAAAATTGGGAGCAAAGATAGTTGTTGTGCATGGTGAGACTTTGGCCGAGCCTGTTCCTGCCGGTACAAATCTAGCCGCGCTTAACTCTTCCATAGATATTTTAGCCCATCCCGGTCTTCTGACCGAACAAGAAACAAAATTGGCCGCCGAAAGAGGTATTTATCTGGAAATTACAACGCGGAAGAACCATAGCCTGAGCAACGGGCATGTCGCTCAGATGGCCAGAAAATTCAAGGCGCAGCTTGTTCTCAATAACGATGCTCATGCCCCCAGTGATTTCGTCGGTAGTAAAATGGCAACGAATATTGCCCGCGGTGCTGGTTTGACGGGTGAAGAAATTGCCGCCATGTTCGAAAATTCGAAAAAGCTGGTGCAGAGGGCCTGTGTGTGAAGAAAAGTTCGAGTTCAAGGCCATTGAAAATATGCCTGCTGACCTATAGAGGCAATCCCACGTGCGGCGGTCAGGGTGTTTACATTAAACATCTAAGCAAGGCATTGGTTGATATCGGCCATAATGTGGATGTAATATCAGGACCTCCATATCCCCATCTCGACCCGAAAGTGCGTCTGCACAAGTTGCCGAACCTGGATATGTATAATCCCCATCATCTTTTCCGTCCGGAAAGGGTAAGGGATCTGATCTATCCGATCAACATGTATGAATTTTTGAATGTCTGCACGGGCAGTTTCCCGGAACCTTTTACTTTTGGCGAGCGGGTTTACCGCTATCTGCAAAAGCGCAGAATGCATTATGACATTGTTCATGATAATCAAAGTCTTTCCTACGGGGTCGGAAGGCTCGCCAGAAAAGTTATTCCGACAATAGCAACTATTCATCATCCGATAACCGTTGATAAACAGGAGGAATTTAAAGCGGCAAAAACAATCTATCAGAAATTTCGTGTTTTTCGCTGGTACACTTTTATTAAAATGCAGATAAGAGTAGCGCGCCAGCTTTCCCATATTGTAACTGTATCGAAATTTACCAAAAAGGATATCGCTAAGGAATTCTCTATTGATGAAAATAAATTCCACGTTGTTCATAATGGAATTAACAATGAATATTTTTATCCGGCTCAAAATGGATCGCGGCCGGAAAATTCCATTATCGTGACTAATAGCGCGGATATGCCGTTAAAAGGTTTGAGTTATTTGTTGGAGGCTGTATCGGAAGTAAGAAAAAAACAATCTGTAAAATTAACAGTTATAGGAGAACCCAAAAAAAACGGAATAATTACAAAACTGGTGGCCAGGCTGGGGATTGGTGATATAGTCCATTTTACGGGCCGTATTCAGAATGAGGAGTTTGCCGATTACTACGCCAAATCTACAATAGCCGTTGTTCCGTCTGTATATGAAGGCTTCGGCATACCGGCTGTGGAGGCGATGGCTTGCGGCGTTCCCTTGATTACAACTAGCGGCGGCGCTTTGCCGGAAGTTGTGGGTGATGCGGCTATGATTGTTCCGCCCGCCGATGCCGCTGCCTTGACGAAGGCAATAGCTTTTTTATTTAATAATTCCGATCAGAGAAAGAAGTACAGCCAAGCCGGTTTAGAGCGCGTAAATTCTGTCTTTAGCTGGCCGAAAGCGGCACAGGAAGTTGTTGATGTTTATCGGGAGGCAATTGATGGTCACTGTAGATTTTCATGAGCTGAAATTAAAACC
>DLME01000276.1:0-5788 GCA_002479215.1 Syntrophaceae bacterium UBA7544 | reverse complement strand
ATTAAAACCGCACAGTCTTGTTCTTGATGCCGGCTGCGGAACGGGCAGGCATTTGCGGGCGCTGGCAAAATTGCCTTATTTGACGATTGTCGGCATTGACAGAAATAATGCTGATTTGAATGATGCGCTGACATCCTTAAAAAATATGCCGGATGCTTTATCAGATAACTATCTGGTAACCCGCGCCGACATTAATAAGCTGCCGTTTGATTCCACTTCTTTTGATTGCGTCATTTGTTCGGAAGTTTTGGAACATATTCCCGACCATGAAACCGCGCTCCAGGAACTGGTTCGTGTTCTGAAACCGCAGGGAGATCTGGTGGTCAGTGTTCCGCGGTATTTTTCTGAAAGAATCTGCTGGCTGATTTCTCCTGCTTATTATAACGAAGACAGCGGGCACATCCGTATTTATAAAAAGAAAAAGCTTCAAAAAATGTTAACGAAGCAAGGGATTAAGTGTTGGAAAATTAATTACAAACATGCCCTCCACGTGCCCTATTGGTGGCTCAAATGTTTGATTGGCCTAAAAAACGAAAAACATTGGCTCGTCAAATATTATAAGAAATTTTTGGAATGGGATATAATGAAAAAACCGCAATCCGTGCGGATTCTTGAAGAGCTTTTAAATCCCATCATGGGTAAAAGCATCGTTTTTTATCTTAAAAAGGGTTAATTTTAATGGAACTAAACCTTTCCTTAAGCGAAGAAAAAAATCCTATTTTTGTTGAAAGGATGGCCGCTTTCATTGCTTCCCTCCAAAAAGAAAGCGGTGAAATTCCGTGGTCGGCCGGCGGTAAAACGGATCCCTGGGATCATATCGAAGGCGCAATGGGCTTAAGCACCGGCGGTTTTTATGAAGAAGCAAGGTGCGCTTACAAATGGCTCGCCGATACTCAACTTTCCGATGGAAGTTGGTGGTCGGAAACTCTTGACGGGAAGGTTATTAACTTCACTAAAGAATCAAACTTTTCTTCCTATATTGCTGTGGGTGTTTTTCATTATTACCTCATTACCCTGGATACGGATTTTTTGGAGGAAATGTGGCCTGTGATTTCCCATGGTATCCAATACGCCATCAGCTTGCAGGCTCCTTCAGGTGAAATTTATTGGGCAAAAAATCAGGCTGGTGCAATTGACGAGATGGCCTTGCTTACTGGTTCCAGCTCGGTTTTTATGAGTATTAAATGTGCTTTAGCGATCGCGAAGATTTTGGGAAAGAAACGTCCGAGTTGGCAGAAAGCAAATGCTGCTTTAGCTGCAGCGATCAAAAGTAAACCTGACCTTTTTAACATGATCAAATCGCGTTATTCTATGGATTGGTATTATCCGGTTTTATGCGGCGCTGTAAGTGGCGAAGAAGCGATGAAGCGCATAGCCAAGTCGTGGGAAAAATTTGTCGTTCCCGAATGGGGGGTACGTTGTGTCAGCGACCGGCCCTGGGTGACAATGGCGGAAACGGCAGAACTGGTTTTGACCCTGGCGGCAATTGAAGATTTTTCCCGGGCAAAAATGGTATTTAGCTGGCTTTCCGACAAGAGGTTTCCCGACGGTTCTTTTTGGATGGGAGTAACATTTCCCGACGGCATAATTTGGCCAGAAGAAAAAACCAGCTGGACTGCAGCAGCAGTTCTTTTGGCTTTGGATGCTCTAAATGAAATAACCCCAGCGGGAAAACTGTTTAATCATAAATTTTGGGCTTCATTGGATAGGTGAAGACGCCATCTATGGTTGTGATATTCAGGTTGCGTTATTGTTAGGTTTTAATGATCAAAGTTGACCCGTCATCTAAAAAATCCATTCAAGAAAGTTAAAGGCATGAAAAGAGATCACCGTCCATACTATCTTAAGCACTTGTGTTACAAATTTGAGCAATGGTACGCGCAACATTTTTTGGCGCCGCAGTGCGAATATTTCGGCCGCGGCATGGCATTCATGAAACCCTGGCAGGTGGAAATTTACGGCGGGCCGGTTTCTATCGGCGATTTTACGACGTTAATTGCCACTTCCGATAAGAAAATCAGGCTGAGCGCCTGGTCGGTGGATGAACGTTCAGGAAAAATTGAAATCGGGAAGTGCTGCCTGATTTGTCCCGGTACAAGGATAACTTCGGCAACCGCCGTGACTCTTGGTGATGACTGCATGCTGGCGCAGGATGTTTATATCACCGATTCCGACTGGCATGATTTGTATGACCGCACTTTATCCGTCGGAAACACCCACGAAGTTAAAATAGGCAATAATATTTGGATCGGGGACAGCGCCATTGTCTGCAAGGGTGTGACAATTGGCGATAATGCCATTATCGGAGCGGGAGCCATCGTGGTGAAAGACATTCCCGCCAACGCCATTGCCGCCGGCAATCCCGCGGAGGTGATAAGATATTTGGATCCGGACAAACCCCTGAAATCGAGATCGCAATGGATGGGTGAGCCTGATAAGCTTACTAATTTTTATGACTCTGTGGAACGTGTGATGCGGGAAGGCAACACGCTATTGGGCTGGCTCAGAACATTGCTTTTTCCCCGTAAAGGAGATTGATTTCGTGCGCATAGCTATCGTGGCTACCCCATATCCCTTGGAAGAAATTCCTTCGCCGCCTCTCGGTATAACTTATGTCGCCGCAGCCTTCGCAGCGGCGGGCTGTGAGGTACGCATTTTCGACTACATTATTTCTTGCTATTCCAGGGGAAAACTTGCCGCCCAACTGGCTGATTTTCAGCCCGACGCTGTGGGCGCGGGTTGTGTCACCATGAATTTTTATGACGCCCAGCGGATTTTAAGTGATGTGAAAAGCTGTAATCCGGAAATTCTCACGATGATAGGCGGCCCGCATGTATCCTTTACGGCGGAAGAAACTTTACGAAATTATCCGGAAATAGATTTGATCTTTATTGGCGAGGCAGATGATACTATCACTGAATTTGTTCCGCTCATGAAGCAGAAAAGTAAATGGCGCAACATTCCCGGTATAGCTTTTCGGCAGGATGATGAAATCGTTAATAACGGTAAAAGAGATTTCATCATGGATGTTGACCGCATACCCTTGCCCGCGCGGCATTTGTTGCCGATCTCCCGCTATCAGGCCTTTGGCTATCCGGTCAGCATTATTACCGGTCGGGGTTGTCCCAATTCGTGTATTTTTTGTTTGGGGCGGAAGATGGTTGGCTCAAAAGTGCGTCGCCGCAATCCTCAACTGGTTTTGGATGAAATAGTGCAAATTACCAATTTAGGCTTTAAACGCATCAATATTGCCGATGACCTTTTTGCCTCGGATACAAAGCGGGTAAAAGAAATATGTAATGGAATCAAAGAACGAAACTTGAAGTTTACCTGGAGCGCCTTTGCCCGTGTGGACACTGTTAACCAGGAGATGTTTGATGCGATGGCTGCCGCAGGCTGTGACAGCATCAGCTTTGGCGTGGAATCGGGCAATCCGGAAATGCTCAAAAGAATCAAAAAGGGGATCAAGCTTGAACAAGTCGGCAAAGCGGTAAAAATGTGCCGGCAGGCGGGCATGATTGCCCATGCATCATTTATGGTCGGTCTGCCGGGTGAAACAAAAGAAACTCTGGCCCAAACAGACCAACTAGCGGAAAGTTTGGACGCAATTTACGGTTATCATTATTTAGCGCCGTTTCCCGGTACGACTGTGCGGGAAAAAATTGATCAGTATGATTTAGAAATATTGACCGACGACTGGGCAAAGTATGATGCCAACGATGCTATTGTAAAAACGTCAGCTTTACTGCCGGAAGATATACGCGAATTTGTGGCCCATTATGATGAAGAAATGGAAAAGGACTGGCAAAGGATTTTGTCAGGTTATGAAAACAATACCAACACACCTATGGAAAACATGCGGGTGGAAGGCCATTGGCGCATGAAGCTGACATATCAGGTACTGAAAGGTGATCTCATCGAAAAACACGGTTTTATTGAGCCTAATTTATTTCAAGGTTCTAAAGATAGAGCATTGCGGGAACTCTGCCAAAGAGTAATTATCGGCACAAATGCGAATTCCCGTGTAGTTAATAATACCATCAGTGATTTTGTTAATCGCGGTTATCTGCAAGCGGCAATTTCCGATCAAGGCTGTAACTGGCGCTGGGCATAATAACGCGGCGGTTGCTATTATTTTTTTCGGGTTAATATTCCCAGCGATTCGCACATCGGCATTTCTTCGTATAATCCGGAAGCTACTGCAATTTGATAAACCTGATAAGGTGCCTGGCCGCCTTTCGCCGGATCGGGGAAAATATCATGGAAAAGAAGATAGCCGCCAATGATTAAATGTTTTGCCCAAATCTTGTAATCGTTAAGTACGGATTCGTAAGCGTGACTTCCATCAATAAAAATCAAGTTCAGAGGGGTTTGCCAGGTGCGCCCCACAATTTCTGAGTGGCCGACAATCGGAATTACCGTATCTTCAAGGTCAAATTCAGCAATCGTTTTGCGGAAAAATCTTAAAGTATCTATCTTCCCTGTTTCTTGATCCAGCAATTCAGGGTCAAAATATTCTTCGCCCGGCTGCTGTTCCTCCGAGCCTGTATGATGATCAAGGGAAAATAGAACCGATCCATTTTCTTTGCAGGCTGTGCCTAAATATACCGCTGATTTCCCACAATAACTGCCGATTTCCAGGCACGGGCCTGTTTTACTGGCATTCAAGGTTAGTTTATAAAGATAATGAGCTTCGCGCTCATCCAAAAACCCTTTTACTGAATTTATTTTCCCCTTATTTATATTCAATTTATAAAGCCTCGCTAAAAAATTATCATTTCATAAACTTCATCGATGTAAAAAGCAAGATTTATAGTGTTCATTTGCCGGTCTTTACTGACTTTGCCTGCTGTCACGTGCAGGGAGGTTTGACGAAAGTGCAAAGAGGTTTGGCTAATAATTTCTACATTTTGTAGCCGAATTCGTTTAAATCAAAACCTGTGGATAGAGTAATGTAATCGGTGACAAAATTCACAATATAAAATCAAACTTTTCCTCACCAAACCAAGAATAATAAGAATTCATAAATCGCAAAGCATTTTCTATATCTTTAATTGGCACGTCTATTTTTTTACTAACTTTATTGCTTAAATCGGCATAATATTCTTTTGTAGAGTTAAATAATTTTCTTTTTCGTGTATCCTTCCGTTCAGAAAATTTAATATCCTCAGCCGTTATTAAAATCCTTTTATAAAACTCATATGTTTTTTGATCCGGTCGAAACAGGCGTGGTTCTTCATTTTTTTCTATTTTCTCCTCCTTTTCTCCCGGCATTGGAAGTATGTTTTTTATTATTTCAAATTTCCCAATCTGCGAGTTATGCTCTTCCATTTCCTTATCCGATGGGATGCCATAATTGATCACCATTTTATTATCGTGATATTCTAAACTGCCGATAGGGTATAATATTTCCGCCAGTTCTTTATCTGGCTCTAGCCAAATATTTATTATGGTACATTTTGGATATTCGTTTTTCAACCTTTTAAATATCGCCAATAGGGTTGGTTTTATCTGTTCTTTTTTTATATCAAAAGGAACAAAAGCATCGGCCATTAATAACGTCCAGTCTTTAGGCTCCCAGCACCAACCCGCTTTATTAGTGCACCCTTTCTGGTCTTTTAATTCGCCTCTACCTTCAAGATTAACATCAATATTAGATACCGCACCCACTAAAGAAGATTGCGGTATAGCCTTATCCAGACGCGATTCGCAGCCACAAAACAACAACAACGCAAGAAAGAATATTATTAGTTTTTTCATAAACACACCCGTTAATTTAGATATTCAT
>DLME01000172.1 GCA_002479215.1 Syntrophaceae bacterium UBA7544 | reverse complement strand
CAGACCGACGCGGCCATTAATCCGGGCAACAGCGGCGGGCCATTATTTAACATGGAAGGAAAAGTTATCGGTATCAACACGGCCATCGTAGCTCAAGGTCAGGGTATTGGCTTTGCCATACCGATGAATATGGCAAAAAGCATTCTGGCGGATTTGAAAACCAAAGGTAAAGTGACCCGGGGATGGCTGGGCATTTCCGTTCAGGATATTACGGAGGACATCGCAAAAAATCTGAATCACAAGGACAAAAGCGGCGCTTTGGTATCAGATGTTTTTAAAGGCGATCCGGCAGATAAAGCAGGAATTAAAGCAGGCGATATAGTGACAGAGATCAACGGGAAGTTGATTAACGATACTCATGATCTGCTTGTGATAATTGCCGCAATGCACGTTGGCGAACAGGTATCGATTAAAGCATGGCGCGATGGCAAAGAAATGATGTTTCAAGTCGTGGTGGCGGAGCGCAAAGATAAATCGGATATGGTATCGGCAAACGAATCAAAAGGATATTTTGGAATTGCCGCCCAGGAAATAACTGCGGAAATCTCTCGCCAGTTAAGAATTGCGCGCGATGCTGGCGTAATAGTTGCTGATGTAGAAAATGGCAGTCCGGCCGACGAGGTTGGTATTCAGCCGCAAGATATAATCATCCAAGTAAACAAAGTAAAAATTACTTCTATGAAAGAGTATAGTAAGGAAATAAAAAAGGCTGCCGATAAGAAAAGCGTAACGCTTTTAGTCAAGCGTGGCAAATCAACCTTCTTCGTGTCATTGAGCTTAGATTAAACAATATAGGCCTTCAATCGCATAAAAAAGGCAGGCCATAACAGCCTGCCTTTTTTATTTTCTGTAATTTTGGCCCGGGAATAAAAAAATGTTTCACGTGAAACATTGCCGTTAAATTGAACGGCGGTTGTATCAGTATGGCTAATGTGTGTTTTGGAATTTAATCTTGCCGGGGCAATTATTTCTTACCCTTTCAGCCATTGGGCATATTTATACATTTTACCCAATGCTTTAACGGCTCGCTCCGGAGTAATAAAGTTTACTCCTTTATATTTGCAGCCCTCAACTTCGGTGATCGTCCGCGTTTTATCATCATTCAACAAATAAACCCCTATTACCGGTTTATCATATTTCTCCATCAGTCTTACCGTGCGTTCGACAAACAGCTTTTCGAAATCATCCAGAAACTGTAAAGTATCCTCTTCATATTTATGGTCATAATCCTTATCTACAGCAATAGTGGATTCCAGCACGGCTTTGATCATTATTCTTCTGCCGATCATACCCATGTGGATTACCGCGTCGCAGCCATCCCACTGAAGAAGTTCCTCGAGAATAGTCATGTGTAATTCGGTATTCATTTCCGCCACAAGATCTACCGGATTGGCATGGCTCCAAAATGGCGGCAACAATTTATTAACTCGGGAAATTACATCCTCTGATAATTTTGGCACCTCCAATCCGTTTTCTATGCATAAATCTGACGCGACAACACCCCATCCTCCTCCCAAGGTCATAATGCCGATCCCTTTCCCTTGGGGAAGTGGTAACGAAGAAAACGCGGCGGAAAGATCCAGCAAGTCCATGGGCTGTTCAACTAATATAATTCCTGCTTGCCGGCACGCTGCTTTAAATACTTTTACATTGGAGGCCATGGCTCCTGTGTGGCTGGCTGCCGCATGGGCGCCTGCTTCTGTGCGCCCGCCTTTTAAAGCGATAATCGGTTTTTTTCTACCAACACGTTTTGCCGCTTCAAAAAAACGCCGTCCGTTTTTTATACTTTCTATATATAAAACTACTGTCTTGGTCAGCTCATCAACTTCAAATCCTTCCATTGCATCTTCAATGGTTATCATTGCTTCATTGCCCGAACCGCCGAATGCGCGGATGCCAATCCCTTCTTTTTCGGCAAAAGCCAATAACTGCGTTCCCAGATTACCTGACTGTGTCACTAAAATAGTGCTCCCCGCTTTTGGTCTTACATGCGTTCCCGTGCAATAAAGAGATATGTAGGGATTGCATATTCCCATTGTGTTGGGGCCGAGAATTAAAATTCCCGCTTCCCTCGCTTGTCTTACCAATTCATCTTCCAGAATTTTTCCTTCCGCGCCTGTTTCGGCAAAACCGGACGAGATAAGTAATACATTTTTTATTTTCTTTTTCTTCAGTTCAGGTATTAAAGATAAGACTCTGCTTGCGGGAATTGTAATAACAGCGAGGTCTACCGGATCGGGTATTTCGGTTACAGATTTAAATGCATGTCTCCCGATGATTTCTCCGCCTTTGGAGTTTACCAAGTAGATTTTCCCCTGGTATTTTCCCGCGAGAACATTAGTAAACATTAATTGTCCCCATTTGCTGACTTCTGCGGAAGCGCCAATAAATGCAATTGATTTCGGATAGAATAAATGTCCTATTGCCTTGGGTTCTATGGCAACATGAGTTACTTTTTTATCGGGTATCTTCCCCAAAACTATAAGGGCGTCAACCGCCGTTACTTTGCCGTCGGCAGCTACTATTAATGGATTAATATCAATTTCTCTTATTTCAGGTATTTCTGTTCCAATTTTTGATAAACCGACGATTGTTTTAATCAACGCTTCTTTGTCCGCAGCTTTCTCCCCGCGAAACGCTCCTAGCAATTTTTGGGCATCTAATTCTTGAATCATTTTTCTCGCGTCATTTTCATCAAGAGGGGCAATGGAAAAAACAACATCTCCGATTGCTTCGGTAAAAATTCCACCCAATCCGAACATCACCGTAGGACCAAACTGATCATCATGGAAAAGTCCCGCGACAAATTCTCTTTTACCCTCCAACATCGGTTGGATTAGGAATCCTTCTAAATCACTTCCGGCTGCATCCTTTATATATAGCGCAGCAGAGCGGACATCTTCCTTATTCTTTAGGTTCAGCTTCACCAGGCCTCTTTCCGTTTTGTGGGTGAGACGAGCGCCTAAACCTTTTAAAACAAGCGGATAACTAGTTTTTTCCGCCATGCTTTCTGCTTCCTCGATAGACTTAACAATTTTTTCTTCCACAACCGGAACACCATATTTTTTTAACAACTCTTTAGCTTCCGCTTCCGTTAGCGTTGTTCTTCCCTGAGACTTTGCTCTATTAATTATATCCAACTTCTTCCCTCCAAATAGACTGGTAAACAGACTTACTTGTAACGATACTTTTGAATTATATTAATTATATTAGATACTTATATTATATACGGCTTGTTGCTCTGACTTCTAGTCACTAACACATGCTGCCCGATAATGCAACCATCTTCTTTCCTTGTCAATTTAATTTCCGTATTTACAAAACAAATTTTTCTTCTTGACGAAACCGTTTTGCACCAATACATTTATATATAAAGTATCATGCTTTTGTTAAAAAAATAAAAGGGTATTCTGACTGATTGATCAAGTTAATTCTATGGCTGAAAAGGAAATTAAACAAATTATGATTAACGGCCGATCAGTCGGTATTGTCGGCTTGGAGGATGCGATAAATAAAATCGCTCCTATTTATAAAGGTAAAAGCGATGAAGAAATCAAAAAAAGCTTGCTCCAAGAAATTTCCACCGATAATTATGTGCCTCCGGCCGCAATTGAAGCCTATGGACATGTGCTTTTACGCGAATTTAAAATAGCGCAAGGACTGCTTGTCGCCGAGGAAGATATACTCGGACTTAATATAGCCGTTCTGGGAATGGGTTGCGCGCGCTGTAATCAGCTGGAAGATGATGTCCGCAATTTACTTTCGGAAATGAAAATTGCCGCCAATCTGACCCACATTACCGACTTTAAGGAAATAGCGCGTTATGGAGTTCTAGGTTCTCCGGCACTGGTAATAAATAATAAGGTCGTCTCAGCAGGCGAAGTACCGCCTAAAAGCAAAATCCGTCAATGGATAATCGATGCGTGTAATCCACAGGATAAATAATTAAGAAAAACATTGAGCGTGAATTTGAATTTTTTTAGAAAATGACTTTCAATAATATTTTATCAAAACTTTATCCGACTTTTCGTGAAGGCAGCATTATCCTGGCAGTTGCTTTATTTATTGCCGTTGTTTTTAACTTGATCCGTCCCGCCGGTATAAACATATTTGGATTTTCCTCCGCGGCTTTAATCAGGGAACAGCAAGCTATAATTCCTGAAATATCTCTTTGGGAAGCTTACAGCCTGTATCTGAAAAATAAAGGCATATTTATTGACGCTCGCGATCCTTTGAGCTTCGAAGATGGCCATATAAACGGAGCCATCAACATTTATCCTGATGAAGCTTCGTTTCATGCATCCAGTCTGAAAGTTAAAGCCGACCAAGGTTTCATTTTTATAACATACTGCGACGGCCCGCAATGCCCGTTGAGCAAAGAAACAGCGCACGAGCTAATACTGCGCGGGATTCCAACGGTTAAAATTTTAGTAAACGGATGGGGTATCTGGTTAAAAGCCGGTTATCCAATCTCTAAAGGAAAGAAATGAAATTAAGAAATTCCCCTCGTCCTTTCATTCCCCTATTCGCCCTAATTTGCCGACTGACTTTGGCAATTATTTTCTTTTATGCCGGCGTAGAAAAAATTATTCATCCGCAAGAGTTTGCCGTTGCTATTCATAACTATCAATTGCTTCCGGATTGTGTCATCAATTTATTGGCCATATTTTTACCGTGGCTGGAAGTTCTCATAGCGGCAAGTCTCGTCAGCGGCATTTATGGGCGAGGAGCCGCCCTCTTGTCTTCCTTATTATTTGTAATATTCGCCACAGCCTTGACGATAAATTTAGTTCGGGGCTTGGATATTTCCTGCGGCTGTTTTGGAGCGTCTTCGGAAAATATAAGTTGGCTTTATCTTGCGCGCGACCTTTCACTTTTTTGCATGTCTGTTTTCGTTTTGATTTACGACCGAGGTTGGCGTTATTTTTTCGCTTAGCTCTCCCGGAAATATCACTTTTGGCAATCAGGACAATAAAAAGTGCTTCGTCCTCCCTGTTTTATCCTGCGTACTGTGCCTCCGCAAACCGGACAGTGTTTTCCTTCCTGCCCGTAAACTTTTAATTCGTACTGGTTCTCTCCTTTACGGCCATATAAATCGCGCCAATCGGAAATTGACGTGCCTCTTTTCCCAATCGCTTTTTTGAGCACTTCTTTGGCTTGATGAAATATTTTTCCCCACTCCGCTTCCTTCAATGTCGCTGCCGCTCTTTCGGGATGAATGCGCGCTTCGTGTAAAATCTCACATGCGTAAATATTGCCGATTCCGTTTACAACGCTCTGATCCATTATTAGTGTTTTTACTTTCGTCTTGCGGTTGCCATGAGCGCTAATAAAATTTTTAAGATCAAAATCTCTAAATATTTCCCTACCGGTATCGTTTTCCTTTTTCTTCAGCACTTTGATCGTGGCAAAGCGACGTGGATCTACCAGAAATATATTTCCAGCGGCAAATGACATTTTCCAGCGGCTATGTTTTGGCCTTGCAAAAATCTTCTGCCATAAAAGCCTTCCGGTCATGCGCAAATGTATAAATATGATATTTCCATCATGGAGGAAGATGGCAATCATTTTTCCCTTGCGCTCCACCGCGACCACTTTTCTTCCCTTAACATCTTTTATGTTCGTTAATTTATTATCGAACACTTCAGCGGATAATATTTTTTTGCCGCAAATTTTCTTTTTCAGTTGTCGGCACAATGTTTCTACTTCGGGCAATTCAGGCATTCTTTCTCTCCAGGGCTACCAAAACACATTTATCTTCTGTTCCTATTGTTACTAAAAATAATTTTTTTTGCCTACCTCTTTTTTTGGTTTGACAAGTGCTTCATAAATCTTTATCAGTAAAATCATTTAAGAAATTTTAGGAGGCTTTATGTATTACACACCAATGATCGTCCGCATAACACGAAAATTTTCAATTTATGTTTGATGAAAAAGATGGGAATTGAAAATTGGGCAAACAAAAAAGCAAAGAGCGTGAGAGAAATTTATTTTAAAGAAAAATTTCATCTGTAAAAAAATGTCATTTAATGAAAAAAAGTGTTGACAAATT
>DLME01000050.1 GCA_002479215.1 Syntrophaceae bacterium UBA7544 | reverse complement strand
CCGGATGTGATTGAGCTCTCCGATATGGCCACGAACCGGACCGTAAATATCTCTATGAGCGGGAAAGCGTGGTTGAAGGAAAAGCCCGTGCAAACGACACAGTCCTTGTCTTGGGAGACGGGTACCGACAAGAGCTACCTCATCCCAGCCCTAGAAATCCCGGCCTTCCTCCTTCTCCTCAACGTGTACGACCGGCTTGCTTACCCCAACTCTGTAGAGTCGGATGGGAAAAAAACCTACGACACGAACCTGTCAACCTTTTGGGCCCACGTCGTCCACGGGCCCTGGGGGGTCGACCAGGACTCCTTCGCCATGAACCAGTCCGGACATCCGTATCAGGGATCCATGTACCATGGATTCGCGCGATCAGCCGGCCTTAATTACTGGGAGTCGCTCTTTTACGACAACGTGGGCAGCTTTCTCTAGGAAACGGGCGGGGAGACCACGAACCCATCCATCAATGACCAGATCGCCAGCGGCATTGGCGGAAGTTTCTTCGGGGAGGTGCTCTTCCGAATGGCCAGCCTGGTGCTCGAGGGCGATGGCGAAAAACCCGGACTCTGGCGCGAGCTGGGCGCAACGCTACTCTCACCACCCACGGGGATCAGCCTTTTTGCCTTTGGAGGCCAGTTCAAACCCGTGTTTCCTAGACATGATCCGGCCACTTTCTGGCGCCTGCGGCTCGGCGTAAGTCAGAATACGGACATGAGCGACCAGGGCGGCTCGAGCACCATCAAACAGGACGAGGTGAGCGCGGACTTCTCCATGGCCTATGGGCTCCCCGGGAAGCCCGGCTATAGCTATACGCGTCCTTTCGACTACTTCTATTTTGAATTTACCAGCGTCCGCACCACGGATAACCCTTTCACTGACATCATGATCCGCGGCCTTCTCCTCGGAAAGAAATACGAGGCAGGCCAACGCCTATCGCGGGATATGGGGTCTCTACGGCGGCTATGACTACATATCGCTGCATATCTTCCGGGTCTCCAGCACGTCCGTCTCTCTTGGCACTACCTTTCAATGGTGGCTCTCGCGAGCGGTAGCGCTCCAGGGCTCGGCCTTCGGCGGCATCGGCTATGCCGCGGCCGGTAATGTCACCCAAGTGGGTGACCGCGACTACCACTACGGCGTCGCCCCGCAGGGGCTCCTCGCGCTCCGCCTCATCCTTGGCGACAGGGCCATGTTCGACTTAACAGGACGCGCGTATTATTTGACTGGCATGGGTGGCGGGGACCCGGGGGGAACGGAGAACATCAACCGTCTGAACATGGGATTCACCGTTCGCATTTACGGCCGTCACGCCCTCGGGATCCAAATACATCGCGTCCATCCGGGATGCGCAGTATCCCGGATGGGCCGACAGTCACCAGACGACGGGAACCGTCAGCCTCGTTTACACTTTACTTGGCGACACCCGGTTCGGTGCTGTCGAGTGGCGCGGCGCTAACAGCTACTGAGCGGGAAGAGAGGCTCCAAGTATAATTGAAGTTTATCATGAGGATTTTCGGAGCCATAAATCAAGATATCCCTAATTGTGAATGACTACACGCGCTATCGGATAATAGTCAATAAAAAAAGCCCGTTTTTTTAGGGCTTTTTTTATTTCACCGCACGTTGCCGGATTATGTTCTGGTGGCGGTGCAGGGAATTGAACCCCGGACACTACGGATATGAGCCGTATGCTCTAACCAGCTGAGCTACACCGCCGCTTGGATAGTCACTTATTATTTTCCCTTTTAGGGGGGGAATAAATTTGTGTGATGCTATACCCTAGGCACACAAGTTGTGTCAATTACTTATTGGGCGGTATTCAGCTCATAAACCACTATTACACTTTTATCCCGCAGCGAAGCGCCGACAGATAAAACCACGGCCAACACTAATTTCGGTTTACCATCGTTATCTATGTCTTTAATACAATAATCGGCAATGTATCCATTGATTTTTTTTGTTCGCCAGTTTTCCGCCATGCCCATACCGTCCCATTCCAGATTATATATTTCACTGGAAGTGAAAAGCTTCAAATGTTTAAGCACGCGGCCGACGGAAGATAAGTTTTTTGCTATAATGATCTGTTTTTTCCCCTCCTTACTTGTATCAAAAGTCAGAATGCGCAAATTGGCAAATGCGCTCTTATCGGTTTCGTTTGTGTTGTTTTCAGGATGTGTCTTGTCAATATTTTCGAAGTAGTTATTGCTGCCACCATATACAACATCACTTCTCCAGATAAGCTCGTCATTGGAAAAGCCAAAAGTAAAAATTCTGGTCAGTGGTTTATTTGTTTTTTCAAAAATACATAAATAGTCCAGTTCATCCAAGGCGATTATTTTTTCACCTCCGCCACTGCCCACATTATCAATGGTTAATCCGTAGATAGACAAGCCTAAAGGTATTTTCATTTTTTGGTCGGGAACATATTGGCCATCTCTCCAAACAATTTCATAAATTTGTGTGTCTAAAGGCTTATCAAAACCATATTCCTGTCCTAATAATAAAGGACCAGACGGAGTATCAATTACACGTAAAAACCAACGGATATCGGATGCAATCTTGACATATTTGCCATCTTTGAATTCCAGGACAAAGGAATCAAGCGTGGTATCATTAAGCGATGTCACGATTATTTCTTTTACACCGTTTTTGTTAATATCCGCTACGTCAACTGCAATATAATTATCATAAGATTTCCCGGCAATTTTTTCCAATAGTTTCAATCCATTGGCTGTTTTTTGGTATATGTATACATTATGGCTGTCAATAACCACCACTTCGTTTAAGCCGTCATTATTTATGTCTCCTATAGCCATACCTTTAAATTCAGTAGGTAATTGTTGGCTCATCCAGAATTCCCTGCGATTAAAGGGATCAGGAGCGTTAATAAATTCAGTGTTGATTGCAGAAGTCAGAGTGCCTCTCTTTCCCGTCTTCATGTCCGCAATTATTTGCGATTCACGCGAAGAACCCGGAGGGGATGGGGGCGCATTAGGGCTTGCAGTGGGGGCGGAAGCGGAAGAGGAAGAGGAAGAGCCTGCAACCGGTGTCGTAGCCACCGGAGTAGTTCCCAGAATATGTTGAACAATTCTTTGAGAAAAATCATTGATTTTAGGAATTACTTCATCAAGGCTTTGTGATTGAGCGAAAATGCCGATGTCCGATTTGTTGGCGGCGATGTCCACCAGCTTTCCATCAATACTGATACTTTTGCCGATTTTGGTAATGCTTCCCCAAACGACATAATCGGACTTCAATTTTTTACCAAGATTATATACATCAACTAAAGTTAATTCCTTGGATTTAGTTTTCTTCAGTTCTTCGGAAACAATATTTTTACCGATGACTTCAATTTTATTGGGTACAGAAATACGTGTGGAGAGCATATCCTCGATTCCTTGTTTTAAGTAATCTATATTTTCAGCGCTATGCAAGGAAAAAGGCAAAACAGTTACCATGTACTTATCTTTTGCCCAAGGCGAGCCCGTAGCCAGCAAAATGATTGTTAAACAAAACATTAATTGCAAATATTTTCTCATATTTATCTCCCTCATGTTAATTGCTTACATTTAAACCCCGCGAACTTCTAACATTTTAGATACGATAATACAAGAATGATTTAGGAAGTTCAATTTCAATTTGTTATTTGTTCTTTATAGAAACGGTAAGCAATGATGGAACTTTCGAAAAGTTGAAGGTTAGTCGATAAGGGCTATCTCTCTGTCTTTATTAAATTAGGATGAGGCAGCTTTTATAAACTTTCAGTTTTGCCTCTATTTTCGCAAAAAACGTCAGCGTAAAAAAAGTAACTTCTTTTTAGAATCGTTTGTATATATTTTATTTAAGTTTTCAATGGTACGACGTAAAAGAGAACAGCGAAAAAATGGCAGATACTGCCGGTAAGTACAAATAGATGCCAGATGGCATGATTAAAGGGGAGTCTATTCCATGCATAAAAGATAGTACCCCCTGTATAAGCTAGTCCGCCGGAAACAAGCCAGACAATAGCGTCTCCGGGGAGTGTCTGAAAAATAGGCTTAATGGCAAAAACAACCAGCCAACCCATTAGAATATAAGTAAGCGTGGAAAAAATTTTAAACCGATGAATAAAAAAAACTTTAAATAAAATTCCCAAAATGGTCAGAGACCAAACGATAGCAAACATAGTCCAGCCCAAAACCCCGCGAACCGCAACCAGCATAAAAGGAGTATAAGTTCCCGCAATTAAAGCGTAAATACAAGAATGGTCGATAATTCTAAAGACGCGTTTAATTTGTGGTTCTCGGGTACTATGATAGAGTGTTGAAGCCGTGTAAAGTAAAACTAGCGTAATACCAAAAATTGTACAACTGACAAGATGGCTGGCCTTACCGTACAAACTGGAAAAAACGATTAAAAGAACAAGTCCGGCCAAGCTGATTAGAATCCCGGTCCCGTGAATAATACTATTAACAATTTCTTCTATCAGACTATATTTTCCAGTTTCCACTATAGTTTGGGACATGCAGTCACCTATCTTCCAATTTGATTTTATTTAAGTATGTTTTCGTATATAATTTGTCAATCTTTAATTGACCGGCCGGATTATTAATAGGTCTTGACGTATTGTTCAAAATCGTAATAATATCAATCTACAAAAAAATGGAGAGAAAAAAGTTAACCAACGTGCGATAATTATATATAACTATAAATATTCTTGAGGAGGCTTAAGTGATTTCCAGATATTCCCGAGAAAAAATGACAAAAATTTGGAGTGCGGAAAATAGATATCAGAAGTGGCTTGATGTGGAAATTATGGCGTGTGAAGCAATGGCTAAGCTGGGCAAAATTCCGGAAAATTCGCTGAAAAATATCAAACAAAAAGTCGCTATTAACGTCAAACGTATTGATGAAATAGAAAAAACGACAAAACACGATGTCATCGCTTTTTTGACCTCTTTAACGGAAAAAGTAGGTGAAGACGGCCGTTTCATTCACATGGGTCTTACTTCTTCCGATATTTTGGATACAGCGCTCGCCATCTTGTTGAAAGAAGCGGCGGAAATTTTGCTGGAAGATATTGACCAGCTTTTAGTTGTTTTAAAAAAGAAAGCTTTTGAACATAAAAATACCTTGATGATCGGCCGTTCGCACGGTATTCACGCCGAGCCGGTTACTTTCGGTTTGAAGATGGCCTTGTGGTATCAGGAAATGCAACGCAATCATCGGCGTCTGGTCAATGCCAAAGAATCCGTAAGTTACGGGAAAATATCGGGAGCAGTAGGCACTTTTTCTTTTGTGGAGCCATTTGTGGAAGAATATGTATGCCGCAAACTTGCTTTGAAACCGGCACAGGTATCATCGCAAATTATTCAGCGTGATCG
>DLME01000181.1 GCA_002479215.1 Syntrophaceae bacterium UBA7544 | reverse complement strand
TGCCGGTTAATACGCGATCTTTTCCAGGGGGCGTTTCGTACATCTTTCTTAATTGTTCCGGATGCAGACTATGGATCATCGCCTCTTCGACCGTGATTACATACCGGTTAACTAAGTCGGCCAGAGAATCATCCAGTGTACGCATGCCTTGCTGTGTCCCAAGTTGCATCAAACTGTATAATTCCTGACTTTTACCCTCGCGAATAACGTTTCTTACCGCATCGTTAGCGAGCAGTATTTCAAAAACTCCGATTCGCCCGCCGGAAGTTCGATTCAAAAGAGTTTGAGATAGTACAGCTTCAAGGGTTTCAGCAAGCTGCTGCCTGATTTGATGCTGTTGGTTTGGAGGGAACATATCAATCACACGGTTAATCGTCCGGAGTGCATCGGTAGTATGGAGTGTCCCAATTACTAGATGCCCTGTTTCCGCAGCGCGCAACGCGGTAGATATTGTCGGAAGATCTCTCATTTCTCCTAATACAATCACGTCCGGGTCATGACGGAGTGCGTGTACTAAAGCGGTGTCAAACGACTTCGTATCATCCCCAAGATCGCGCTGGACGATAACGCATTTTTTATTGGCATGAATAAATTCAATCGGGTCTTCTATCGTTATTACGTGCCGCCGGGCATTCTCGTTGAGATAATCGAGCATAGCCGATTGGGTTGTCGACTTACCCGCGCCGCTTTTTCCGGTAACCAGTATCAGGCCGGCTTTCTTCAGAATCAAGGATTTGCAGATTTGGGGTAGCTCCAGTTCATCAATGGTGGCAATTTTTATCGGCACGAGGCGGAATGCCAGGCTGGGTGTTCCCCTTTGTTTCAATATATTTACACGGAAACGGGCCAAGCCAAAAAAACTGTAAGCAAAGTCTAATTCCATTTCCTGCTGGAATTCTTCTCTTTGTTCTAATGTCGTTACGCGTTCCAGTATTGTTAAAATATCCTGCCGCGTAAAAGACGGAATTTCTTCCTGCGGTAGCAGCATTCCGTTGACTCGCAGGATTGGTGGACTGCCAACATCCAAATGCAGGTCGGAAGCCTTCTTATCAATTACCATCTTAAGTAGTTTGTCTAGTTCCATTTCTGTGCTCCTGTGCAATATTCCCTCTAAAGCCTAACAGCGTTGATTAAACTTGTAAATTCTGCAATCGTACCATTCCAGTGGACTACCTTAGTACTAGTTTATTAAACCAAACAGAAATATAGTGTGGCGATTTTAAAAGACAAAAATGGAACTTAAAATAAAAATATAAACTAAATTACTATGCTCCTACAGTACCTCTTGGCTATTTACCTCCCAATAATATAGTTATAGAGTAGTAACGGACAGATCAATAATATGGTTTAGGTGGTGCAACATGCAAGCAAATGAAAACAATCGAAATGTGAATGATAAAAGGGCTTCTGACACCCCTATTGAGTCAGTGAAAGTCGGGGATCGTATTTTTCACAAAGCAAAATATGGTCTTATCGAAGAAGAAGTACGCTCTTATGTGCAGGAACTAATCAGCCAACATGAGAGCATGGTGAAACGACAGGAACATCTTGCGGCATTAACGGAGCTTGCCGAGAAAACGGTCATTGAAGCCAATAACTTGTCCCAGCTAATGATGAAAAAATCTGCTGATCAGGCTAGAGCTGAAGGGGACAAAATCAAAGCCCAGGCAGAACAGGATTGCAAACAAATGGTTGAAGCCAAGAAGAATGAAGCGAAGGCTGCAGCAGAAAAAGAAGTGGCGCAAGTGAAGGCGGAAGCGGATCAGCAGGTAAAAATTATACGAGAAAGACAATTAGAAGCTCTCAAGGGCGAAGCCGCGTTACTATCACAAAAACTCCAGAACGAACTGCTAACCAGTTTGGATGCCATAAAACAACAAGTGCTTTCAATTGGGGCCAATTTTGACCCAAAGGCTTTCATCGATCATGAAAATCCCGTTGTCATATTAGAAGGCACAACGGCACAATCGAAGCATTCATTAACCGACAATGAAAAAGGCGTGCTCCTAAACCATATTCCCTGGTTAGAAATAGAGATTTTACCGCCACTTGACATCGAGAAAGTGATGGAATTGATCGCGACTCTTGAGGCTTTACCGGAGGTCAAAACTACAGACCTGCTTCCGGAAACGCCCAATCCTCTTATCCGCGTGTTCCTGAACGAAACGTGTCCGCTGGCAGAATTGTTGCGAACATTACCTCTGATTGCGCAAGTCAACGAAATGCCGGATGATGGAGAATTCGACATCCAGGGAAGCGAAAAGCGTAAGCGAATTCAGATTGTGTTGGGAAAGAATCCCCAAACCAAAGAAAAAGAGAATAAAAAAAGCCCGACCAGCAAGGTTAGTTAATCCTATTGGTCAAAAACGCCATCATTTTCGATTGACCAAAGTAGAGACAAATTCTGACGTCACACTTATTCATTCTAACACGCGCATAGAATAGTCTACGCTTGAATCTTCAATCACACCGATAAATTTGGGCCTAGGTGTTGACCTTCGTCAAGTGATGACCCAAAAAACAACAAGGTACTACCACCTCCAAAATCGAAATGCCTATGTTCCATGATACCAGTTACCTATTTACAGAAGCTGAATAAAAGTAATACACTATTTGTAATTCAGCACTTCCAGAATTGAGTAGTTAAACGGCAAATGGCACATTACGATTAATCATAACCTGTAAAATCAACTCTTGTCATTTAGACCTCAAACAGAGTATTATGGTTATGAACAATAAAATTGTTCGCGAAGCTAAATGAATTAGTCGGGGGAAAAGGGTAACAAAACTTTCATGGTTACAAAAACAACAGATTCCGGCTCTGCG
>DLME01000003.1:1521-4891 GCA_002479215.1 Syntrophaceae bacterium UBA7544 | reverse complement strand
CTGGTGGAGACGGGGGAGAATCATACTCCCTCCGAAACACGGAATGCCGTGATTTTGATGAATTCTTGTTACTAAGAAGCTAATATATTACTGACTTATATTAAATAGTTCTAATTATTAAATTCAATCAAGCATTCCGTGTATACATTCTGTGTATACGTCTTGGTGATATCATTGATAATTGCTATGTCGGTAACTTATTTTTGTTATTGTAAAACCTGACTATTTCAGCAAACTCTGTGATTCGAGCAAGATTGTTAGATTCTTGAAACCCATCGTAAGTAAGGCTAATCCATGGTTTGTGATAAACCACGCTGAATTTTTCAGCCATTGCTGCAATGATTCCGCCAGGCATACAACCATGGGGCATTACAGATATAACTCCTGCGAATTTATCGCTCTCCATCCATTCAATTCCACTTCCCAGACTAAGCACCGCCTCACTCCCACAGCTTGGAGAAAGATAACGCCCAGACTTTTCTAATAGTTTCGAGGTTGAGGCTTCTTTGGTCAGTCGATCTCCAAAACAATTGGCAATAGAGGTTTCGTCATGTTCTTGAATCGACTTACTGATGAAACTCTTCATAATTCCAAAAGCCTTTCGGTTGCTGATTGAATCTTCAAGCTTTCTAAAGGATGTGTAATTGATCCATTCAGTTACAGGGGACAACACGACTTCCATCCCTGCCTGTTCACATACCCTTATAAGGTCTTTATTACTAAACTGATTGGCACGTAAGTATGCCTCTCCGTTTATCCCAATCAACGGTTTTTGCGATGTACGAGCATCAATAAGAGAAACAAATTCAGAAGATGCCTGTCTGAGCATTTGGTTTAAATCCCGTTTTAGCCGGATTTGATCTGCAGTTATAACAAGGTATTTTCCAAATAATTGGTCGGCAAGTCCTTTTTGTTTTTCGTAAGGCCTGGTGTGTAAAAGCATCTTTTGCAGATAGTCAATAGCTACAATACCTCGCCAAACCAAACGGTTAAAAGACGACCCGAGTTTTAAGTCGCCATAAGCATTATTGGACACGCTAACAATTAATGGTAATTCAAAGCCAATCTCTTTTAATATATTGATTTGCTCAACAGCATACTTTCCCAGTCGGCATGGCCCAAACGATCCGACCATGAAACCTTTCACTTCCCGGATATTTGGTTTGTTTTCATGATAAAAACGCATGAAATCTCCAAGAGTGATGCGGAAAGGCAGACATTCCGTTCCTGACGTTACCCCATTGGCATATAAAAGATTGCTCTCGTTTGGTTCAGGCAGCACCATCGCACTGACATTGAAAGCTTGAAGCGCAGCCGCAATCGCTTCGGCATTGGGCGACATCCTCGGCACTAATATTGTTTTGTTATCATTGGGGAAATTAACAATTCCACGATATATCTTCCGACTTCGAACGGATGAGGGCGATGCCGAATAGTAATGTGCTTTAATAGTATCGGCAAAAGCTTCCAATCTGGTGACAATACCGGCTTCTGCTGCATGCTCATCAATTTCGAGTTGCCCTAAAGGCTTACCGCTCATAATGTCTTCGACAATTTTCAATATGAACGAATTGGGTCCACACCCGAAATTAGTTAATGCTAAACAATAAAGTTGTTTATCCGCAGCGATGATTGCGGCTGCGGCGATGAATTTTCCTTCATAGGACCAATATGGCCGGTCAGAATATTTTTTAATGTCAATTGAATGTAAAGGAAGAAAATCCAAAGGGATCGGCACAACACCAAGTTGGGCTAGTTTTTGAGCGACGCCCAGATTAGCTCCGGAGTCTTGAGACATATAAGAGCGGGTTAAGAGCACTACCCCAAGCCGGTCTTTATCATGCACCTGTTTGAGTAGCTTTTCCCCAATCTTTAGCTTTTCGTTTTCGAAATCTCTTTGCGATGTCAGACCGGCAAGTGCAGCTTCCTTCCCTTTTTGTCGACTAAATCCCATTCTAACGGCGATATGAGTGAGGCTTGCAATTACTTCTTGATTCCCTCGACTAAAATCTATCTTGGGAATCAGCATCTTTTCTTCCAGATTCAAAACGTGACGTATAATATACGGTGAAGCCTGTACCAGCGGACATGCATATTTCTGGTTTTCCTCTCCTTCTTTAATACCCATTCGTATGGCGCTGGGATAAAGAATGTAGTCCGCATTTTTTAATGAATCAACATGTCCCTGAAGCAACTTGATTGGGAAACAACTGTCAGCGTAACTTAACTCCAACGCATGCTCGATTGTCCTCTTACTAGTCTGATTTGAAATTACAACGCTCGTTCCTAATTTATTAAGAAAACTAATGAATAACGGCGCATAGTCATATATCACCAGGGCTCTGGGGATCCCTACTGCCAAGGACTGGCTCCCTGAGACTTCATGATATTCTCGCAAGAGCAATTTTTCACGATCATCAAATGCAGTCACTACTTTATTATGATTGGTGGTGCTATCATAACGGTCACATCTGCTGCCATAAAACGTTGGTTTTTCATTAGGTATTTTCATCTCAGTTATTGAGCAATTATTGTCACATCCCTCACAATTAAAGACAGCTAGATTGCAGACGTTTTCAACAACAACTCCAAAACCTTTAAATTTAGTGGTTTTGTTAATCATCGATTCTTTGGCTAACAAAGCCGCTCCAATTGCGCCACTGATTTCCCTGTGAGGTGCAACAATTAGTGTTTTATCTTTAAGCTCTTGGTTGAAAGCTGAAACTACTGCCTCATTGTAGAAGACCGCTCCAGTGAGGATAATTTTCCTTCCCAGTTTTCTGGTGCCTACTACCTTAGAAAGATAATTCTTCGCAATTGAATTCGATAAACTGGCAGTGATTATTTCGAGAGGTATTCCTTCCTGTTGAGCTGAAGTAACCGCCTGACTCATAAATGCTGCACATTTTGTCCCCAGGTCGATTGTATGTTTGCCGGTAAAAGCCAATTTGGCAAATTCACCATTCCTGACAGACACCCCAAGTGTCTCTGCCATTTCATCTATAAAACTACCTGTCCCGGCGGCACACGCCTTGTTCATCTGGTAATCGATTACCATGCCATTCTTTTTAATGACGAGTTTGGAATCCTGCCCACCAATTTCGATTATATCTGCTTCAGGATCTATATCTGCGGCAGCTCTTGTTTGCGCTGTGATTTCGTTTTTGATCAAATCTGCACCCACAAGACTGCCAATCAAATATCTACCGGAGCCGGTAACACCAACTGCCAATATATTTACCCGGTCAGCCCCATCATTTTGCAGGTTTCTGAAGACCTGCTTCAGCGCTTCAACAGGTCTGCCTGCAGTCATTAAATAATTTTTTGCGATTACTTCTTTCCCGGCCTCATCAATTATTACAGCCTTGGT
>DLME01000003.1:0-1384 GCA_002479215.1 Syntrophaceae bacterium UBA7544 | reverse complement strand
GAACTCAACTAATCCCGGCATTTCAAAATATGTTTGGTGCGCTTTCGTTTCCGGTAAGATAATTATTCCAGATTGTTTTCCTATTGAAAGCAGCCCCGCTCCTAAAGACTCAATAAAGAGATAATTTTCCGGTACTATAACTCGTACAGAGTGATTATTCTTCGTTGAAAGCAAATTCTCTATGGCTTTAATTATCGCTGCGTTGGCAGCGACCCCTCCTACAAAATAAACCGGTTCTTCATAGACTCCCTTTCTTTCAGAAATAACCATACGCGCGATGCTTTCGCAGAGAGCGTAACAAATGGACTCAATCGGCACACCTTTTTGTTGAAGATGAATCAAATCACTTTTCGCAAAAACGCTGCACCTTGCAGCGACCCGAGGCGGTTCCCCATCGTGGCTCAAAGCTAGTTTTGTAAATTCATCGAGATTAAGCCCCAAACGATGTGCTTGCTGTTCGAGAAACAAACCTGTGCCCGCTCCGCATAGAGTATTTGCAGCCACCTCCCATGGTTCTTTTAATCCATTTTTCAATCCGACTACCATGGAACTGTGGCCGCCTATCTTTATAATTGTTTTGGCATCGTAATAACTATGCAACAATCCAGTGGCGATGGACAAAGAACTGCTGTATTCAGCCCAATGATATTCTTTCGGGATCGTAGTCTTGCCAGAACCAGATAAACCAATCGATGTGATTTCTTCCAGCTTGTAACTTTGATTTAATCTGTTCAGCAATAAATTGACAGTGATTCTAGTATTGGAGCCAATTCTCTCAACGTCAACATAGAGGTTATGACCGCTTTCATCAATCAGCGACAGCTTGACATTGATTGAGCCGATATCGAGACCCAGATAAATCCTCATAGCAATTATATTATCTCATGTCGCGAATATTGTGGCACCTGAAGATTGCCAGGATGGAATGTTAGATTCGGACTCTTACAGCAAGTGGGTTCGTCAGATCCGTTCGGTTCATTTAGTTTTTTGATCTCAGTCGATATTTACCTCTTCACCACATTCACGTCTAAGATTAAATTGGTTGCTCTGCAAGGACCGGAAAATAATTGAGAAACGTATTAAGCTCATTATAACTATACCTTACAGGATTAAAGCGGAAATCGTTTTCCGGGGTTTCCACAGTGCGATTGATAATAAAACTGTTGTTGTAAGTAAGAAGAATCTTATGCTTAACGCAATAGGCAATGAAATCAGCTAATCTTTTTTCAAAATTGTTACAGGTCAGCAGTCTCTCATCAAAATTTAAACCAGTTTTTTTCAGGCTTTGTATTCTTTGCCCGATAGCTTCTCTAAGTTCATGGATGTCAGTATTAATATCGTCGGCCTCAAGTTTTCGCAAAAAGTATTCACTTCCGATTTGTCC
>DLME01000191.1 GCA_002479215.1 Syntrophaceae bacterium UBA7544 | reverse complement strand
CTCGCAACCGTGCAACACCCATGCAACAACTTGGTACTCTCAGAAGCTGAATGCTATAGGGGGCACGTCAATCGGAGCATGTGATTGAAGTGCCCTGCAAGTTCACAGTATGACTTAAGCCTGCACTTCCCCGACGGGCAGAAAAAAATCATTAACGACCGTGTTCGCGATCATGCTCCAAAGAGCATCGAAAACGTTAAAGTTACCAAGTTGGATACTCAGGACGGCTTCCGTTTTATCCTGGCAGACAATTCCTGGTTGCTCATCAGGTTCTCGGGAACCGAGCCCATCCTGCGGATTTACGCTGAAACAAATACCACCGGGCGCGTGAAGAGATTGCTGCAATTCGGGAGGGAACTGGCGGGGGTTTAGACGAGAATGGACTTTATCCTGGCAACGAGATAAAACTAAAAAATATTATTTGGAGAGAAAAAGATGGATGATAAATTTCCCCGGAAAACGGAAAAACCATGGGGTTACGAATTGCTATATGCGCTTACCCCCCAATACGCCGGCAAGGTGCTCTTTGTGAAAAAAGGCTCCCGGCTCAGTCTGCAATACCACAAAGAAAAAGACGAAAGCCAGTATCTTTTAAGTGGAAAAGTGTTGTTTACCGTCCAATCTCAAAACGGTAAAGCGACAGAATCAATCCAGGAGGCCGGGTTTTGTCTCCATCTTCCCCCGATGACAATTCACCGCATCCAGGCTCTGGAAGATGCGACAATCCTCGAAGTTTCCACACCGCAGCTTACGGATGTCGTGAGACTGCAAGATGATTATGGAAGAGCAGAATAAATATCCTTTTTTGTTAATTCCAATGGACTACAAAATCAGAGGAGACTAAAATGATTGAATTTAAGCGTTGGGAAGAAAATCCTGTATTGAGGCCAAATCCTGATAATGATTGGGAGGCGGAAGCTACTTTTAACGGCTGTCCTACACTCGTAAGTGGTAAAATCGTTGTCTTATATCGGGCGGTGTCTTTGCCTCTTACCGTTGGGGATACAGGCAGACAGGTTTCAACTATTGGTTATGCGTCAAGCGTTGACGGGTTGCACTTTACCAATCGTCACCAGTTGATCCGGCCTGAATATGATTGGGAGCAATATGGCTGCGAAGACCCGCGCGTGACAAAATTTGAAGGCAAATATTATATTTTTTATACTGCTTTGTCCCAATATCCTTTCCGGGCGGAAGGCATAAAAGTGGGCCTGGCGATTACTAAAGATTTCAAGCAAATTGAGGAGAAACACCCGGTCACCACTTTCAATGCTAAAGCAATGGCACTTTTCCCCGAGAGAATCAACGGCAAAATTGCCGCAATCCTCGCTGTAAACACAGACAGGCCACCGGTAAAAATTGCCATCGCAATGTTTGATGAAGTAAGCCAAATCTGGTCCGATAAATTCTGGGCAGAATGGTATGCCGCGCTGGATAAACATGTGATACCACTGGAGCGGTCGCCTCAAGACCATATGGAAGTGGGGGCGCCACCGATAAAGACTAAATTTGGCTGGCTTTTGCTTTACAGTCACATCGAGAACTATTTTTCGCCGCCGCCTATCTTTGGAGTGGAAGCGGCGATACTAAATATGAATAATCCCCGCGAACTGCTGTCACGCACCAAGCAGCCGTTGATGGTACCCCGTGACGAATATGAGAAATACGGACGGGTACCCAATGTCGTTTTCCCATCCGGGGCGATTGTTAAAGAGAATGCGTTATCTCTTTATTATGGAGCGGCTGATACTACCTGTGCTGTCGCTACGATTGATTTCGATGGATTGCTGCGAGAAACCCTCGGGACAGAGACAAACGTTGTCAAGCTGGAGCGTTTTGTCGGTAATCCAATCCTATCACCCGATCCTAAACACTCATGGGAATCCCAATCCACCTTTAATCCCGGAGCAATTTATGAAGGTGGAAAAGTCCATCTGGTTTATAGGGCCATGTCTCAAGACAATACCTCCGTTTTTGGCTATGCTTCCAGCACTAACGGCACTTATATTACCGAGAGACTGCCCGAGCCAATATATACACCCCGCAAAGACTTTGAGAAAAAATTGGTTCCGGGTGGTAATTCCGGTTGTGAAGATCCCAGACTTACAAGAATTGGTGAAGATATTTACATGTGTTATACCGCCTTTAACGGCCGGGACCAGCCGCGGGTGGCTCTTACGTCCATTAAATTGGCTGATTTTCTGAATAAGAATTGGAAATGGACTGAGCCGGTGCTGATTTCTCCTCCCGAAACTCCGGACAAAGACGCAGCCCTATTCCCCAGAAAGATTAACGGCAAATACGTTATTTTGCACCGCCTGGGCGAAAGTATCTGGATTGATTTTATAAATGAACTTGATTTTAAAGATAGCCGTTGGATTTATGGAGAGGTGCTGATGACACCGGGGCAGATGCCGACTGAAAGCAGGAAGATTGGCATTGCGGGGCCACCCATTGAAACCCCATTTGGCTGGTTATTACTATATCACGGTATCACCGTGAAAGACTCTTATTATAATATACGCGCTGCGCTTTTGAAATTGGATGATCCGTTACAGGTAATAGGGCGCACCTATGTTCCCATCTTAGAACCGGAAACTGACTATGAAAAAAAAGGTATTGTAAATAATGCGGTTTTTTCCTGCGGGGCGGTGGTTATTAAAAACAAACTCTTTTTTTATTATGGTGGCGCCGATAAAGTGATTGCCGTAGCAACAGTTGGCCTTTCCACGCTGTTGGATAAACTGAAACCATAACAGACCAGGTATTATGGTTAAAACAGAAAATCAGTGTAAAAATAATTGTGTTACTTCAAGGCTCATTGAAAAAGGGGGTAAATATAGTGACTACGCAATTGACCGCAAAGGGTGAAATAAAAATCAGGCCCATGGAATCCAAAGACTCAGGAGCTATTTTCGATATTGACCGGATTCTTTCGGGCGGAAGTATGGCGATAGCTTTGATAAACCTGGTCACCGAAGACATTAAAGAATCCCTTGATTTAAGCTTCGTCGCCGATGTGAATGCCCAGCTTGTCGGGTTTATTTTGGCCCGGCACGCATATATTGGTAGACCGGTTGTCGAAGTCTGCCTGATTCAAGCTCTTAGTGTGCACCCGCTGTATCAGGGGCAAGACATTGAAGCTCTTTTAGTCAATGCTTTGACCGAACGTGTAAAATCGCTGGGCATGAAAAATATTCGTGTTATATTGAGTACCAGTGATCCACGAATGGAGGCATTTTTCTCACGTTTGAATTTCCATCGTGCTCCAGTAATAGTTTGTGACAAGATATTATGAGGGGAAGGTTGTTCTGACTTGTGCTATATCCGGGAAGCTTTAGTGTTCGAAAAGATAATCAACATCATTTATATACTTCGAAATAAAGGTCTATTTTGAAAGTTGACGATTCCAATTCAAGCCAA
>DLME01000125.1:1377-3557 GCA_002479215.1 Syntrophaceae bacterium UBA7544 | reverse complement strand
GCGAAAAAATGCGAAAATCATCTAGAATAACCTTAAGTCATTCGTTTTTTTGCCAAACTGAGGCAATTTTGTCCTCAAGTGTAAAATTTGCCTCAGACGTGAACATGAAAAACCGGGGTTTTCGGACGGACACTAACTATGATTGCCTTGTGCTTCGCCCTGAGGTATTTAAGTTCTTCTTCGATAAAGCTTGCGCCCCAAGGTGGGTTCCCGACTATGCAATTGAATCCTCCATTATCGACTATTTGAGGAAATTGGGCCTTCCAATTGAATGCATTCACCCTGTAGATGAGCTCGTCATTGTATTCAACCTCACCACTAAAGTTGAAGAAATCGGTGGATATCAGGGAATTCCCACATTTGATGTTATTGCTCAAATCTGGAAGCACCCGCTGATGGTACATCGGTAATTGGCTGACAATGGTTTGCTCATCCTCTAGTACCTTCAGCAAAAGTGACAATTTTGTCACCTCGACTGCTTGGGGATCAATATCGACCCCATAAACATTGTCAAGCAAGATGCGCTTTCTTTCGTCAATTGTGAGTCGCCATCCCTTCTTTGGGGTTTGGTAAAGTTTGGGACTACGTCCTTTTGCCCACTTCTTAGGGTCATCATTGACATACTGGTCCCTGTGCCAGTCCAGCAGGTATTGGTACACACCTATGAGAAATGAGCCAGATCCACAGGCAGGGTCCAATATCCTCAGCTTGCTTGCTGTGCCACGCGGCCCTGGTTTTTTCCCATCAAGAAGCTTGCCTACTGTATTCTTGACTATGTAATCAACTACGAAGGTGGGCGTGTAATAAACACCACCAGCTTTTCTGACTTCTGGTTTCTCTTCGATTATTGCCTTGGTTGGAGAAGTGAGACGAATAACTTTTCCGAGGAATTGCTCATAGACCTGACCTAAGATATCAGCAGGAAGGACTGAAAATTCATAAGGACTATCGGGATAATACAAATTTTTGAGAACGTCTTTAAGCGCCTTGTCATCTATAGTGAGACCGGTAGTTAGAGTATCAGGACCCTCTGCTCGACCTTTTTCCTTTCTGAAATGGAAAAGTCCTGAGTTGTAACGATCGTCGGCCTGATAAAAAATCTCCAGCAACCTTCTATAAACATTATGTCCATTCAGTAGGGTCATTAATCGACCATACGGTTCAATCGCTCGATCCTCACATATTCTAAGGAAAATGATGCGGTCAATAGTATACTGGACAGAGAGATTTAGCTCACCTGTACTCAACTTTGGATTTCGTAGAGCAATATTTCTAGCCAAAAGTTCACGCCAACGTTCGATTTCCTGCAAGAAATCCGAATCAACTTCAGCAGTCCCACGTTTCACCTTTTTCGATTCAGCATATTTATCAAAAGATCCTCTTAGGATAGATCCCTTTGCAAATATTGCAGCAATTTCATCCCACTTATCCGCGTACTCATCGAACGTTAGGTACGTTATTCTTGCGGTAGACGCCTTGTCTGTCTTCATCGGTTTTACACGACAATCATAGACTGCAAATTCTTCGAAATCAGTGAGAATGCTGAGCGGAAGTTTTGCGCTCCATGCATAACGGCGGAGTTGGTAGGCTGGGTCAATATCATCTTTTATTTTTACCGATGGTTTCTTCGCTTCTAAAAAGAACTTACGAGTTCCACCTACTCGGAAACAATAGTCTGGTGCTTTAGTTGCCCTTCCGATTTTGATCGCATCTTCATGCACGACATCCTTATAGGCCTCAGCATGGCCTTGCTCGTTCTCAATATCCCAGCCAAGTGTCTTGAAGAAAGGATCGATGAACTCTCGCCTCACCTGCGTTTCATTGTAAGCCCCTCTTTTGTATGTATCCAGATTGGCCTCGAAGCGCTCAACCAATTCAAGTATTTTATCGGGTGCTGACACAATGTTCCCCTCTATACCAATGTTTTCGCTTGTAGCTCGTGGCAACCAAACCGAGCAGGCTGGAGCACCATCAAGTAACTTGGAGTTCGGTGAGTTCGGGGTCGGACCACGCTAAATCCTCTACAGCCAGAGATCGAAATGCAAAAAACAGCCGTTTGACAGGCTTAAACCCGCATTTTCGACGCCAAAATTGTGGATCGAAGCAGTTCCTCAGCAGAGCATTGATGAGAAATAATGGGGCTAACTGACGCCCGGGAGGATTGATATGCCGTCGAATTT
>DLME01000125.1:0-1278 GCA_002479215.1 Syntrophaceae bacterium UBA7544 | reverse complement strand
CTGCCACAACCCTCGTGTATAATACCTGACATCGACCCGAAATCACAGCGAAAGGTTGCCGGTGGAAACGTTACAGATCTTGCCAATCACGAAATAGTCAGCTTGCTGCGATTCTGTAAACAAATGATTCGAAAATGGCGAAGATTTTGGATCACCCCATTTCTCAAGAACGAGGAGGACAGTGTTGAGCTGAAAACATTGATCAGGGGGCGTTTCAATCTGAATAATGCATCAACTTGGCTATCTGCGAATGCCAAACCGCATTTCGAGACGCATGCCGCCTGAAAAAAAGCCCTGGACAATCCGACAGACCGCGAAATCGTACGATTTTCCAATCAACCATGCAAGTGAAACCTCAACGAGACTGGTTTTATCCAAAACATTGCGAATTTTGCAATTTGAAGATGAGTAAATCGCCTTTAAGTAATGGATGGACATTACCACCGGCACCCGGCACATGATCGACACCATGACCAAGGCCGCCAAACCCGTCCATGTCCACATCGTCTGACCTTTAACAACCAGGGCGGCGCCCCCAAGGCGGCATAACGCTCTTTGCTGCCCTCACTTGGAGCAGGATTAACCCCGAATAATCAGATGAAAATTGAGGGAAAGACCGAGTAAGAGAGTAATAAATTGAACATAGATACCGAGTGGATTAGTCTATAATACTTTTTCATGATCGCTAGCATGACTTTTGGTATTCACGAACATACTTATAGATAGCTCCATTGATAAAGGCAATAATTACTCCTGAGATTGATGCTAGGGCCTTTTGCTCGACATTATTTCCGGTGGTGAAAGCGTAACCGATAAGGCAAATTAAAATAATAAGACATGCCACTGATGCTATAATTGTACCTAATAAAACATTTGAAAGATGTCGATACATTTTAAATGAATAGTCCTTCCTTTTAGCAACAAGTAATTCATCTGGAGATTTTCGGAGAGTAGCCCACCGAACAGCGATAAGTAGGTTATCCATGCATATCTTATCATAACTTTTATGAACTGGCAAACATCCATGTGCCGCCGTAGTCTTTCCAAGTTCCAGTGGCGAAACCTCTTTAGGGTCTACCTTTCCTTTTCGCTCAACAAATCGATTAGAAAACATAAGTATCTGTGCGGAGGAGTGCTGTTGTATTTCAGATGCTATCTCCCAACCAAGTGTCATATCCGGATACCATCCAAGATCTAAAATAATGACATCGTAAGTCTTTGTTTTTACGAGCGTGATAGCCATGGATCGATTATTTGCACAATCTACTACATAATTGT
>DLME01000231.1 GCA_002479215.1 Syntrophaceae bacterium UBA7544 | reverse complement strand
TTTCCCTACACTTCGTTATGGAAATTGGAGTTTCACTAACAATCAATCCGCCTGACGGCGCAAAAATGTAGGAATTTCTAGGTCTAGATTCTCCGTATCATCGTTAATGCCCATAGTCACGACATTCGCATTGTTACGCGTCTTTTCCCGGCGCATAAAAGCTGGTGTTGACAAATCTTCCCGCCGGAAACCGGCTAGATGCGTAACATTCTCCGGAGATTGTTTTTTCTTTATCAAATTATCATCAAACCCCGTGGCAATAACCGTTATGCGTATTTCGTCTTTCATATTTTCATCAATGACCGTGCCGAAGATGATATTGGCATCTTCATGGGCTTCCGCCTGGATCAATGAGGAAGCCTCATTGACTTCGTAAAGGCTCATATCCGGCCCGCCGGTGATATTGAGCAATATTCCGTGCGCGCCCTGGATGGTGTTGTCTTCCAGAAGCGGTGAAGAAATTGCTTTTTGTGCCGCTTCAATAGCCCTGTTTTCTCCGCCCGCAACACCTGTGCCCATTATGGCCATACCCATATCGCTCATGATATTCTTCACATCCGCGAAATCAAGATTGATTAGGCCTGGAACTAAAATCAAATCGGAGATTCCCTTGACCGCCTGATAAAGAATATCGTCCGCTTTTTTGAATGCCTCCAAAAGCGACAAACTTCGGCCGCCTAAACTCAGAAGGCGCTGATTAGGAACAACAATGAGTGTATCCACGGAGTCCCGCAACTGAGCGATACCTTCTTCGGCCTGGATGTTGCGTTTCTTGCCTTCAAACTGAAAGGGTTTGGTAACCACAGCCACAGTCAAGACACTGCACTCACGGGCAATTTCCGCGATAATCGGCGCCGCACCTGTTCCTGTTCCTCCGCCAAATCCGGCAGTGATAAAAATCATATCCGCGCCTTCCAGATACGGTCTTATTTCATCGCGGGATTCCATTGCTGATTGTCTGCCGATTTCCGGATTGGAACCAGCTCCCAAACCTTTTGTTATCTCCATACCCAGCTGAATTTTGATTGGTGAACTCGACACGCCGAGAGCCTGCGCGTCCGTATTAGCGCTAATGAAATCAACTCCGCGCAGGCAGTGTGAAATCATCGTATTGACGGCGTTGCCGCCGCCGCCGCCTACACCAATCACCTTGATTTTTGCCGAATTTTCATTACATACTTGAGTCAATTCAAACATAGTCATCCCTTCCTTTCAAAAAAATTCCGAAATCCATTTTTTTATTGTTCTGGTCATATTGCCGAATAAACTACTTTTCTTTCCATATAAAGAATCGTCCGCCAACTGCTTACTGCCATAAATGATTAAGCCAACGCCTACAACATGCGCCGGCGAATTAACTACATCGGATAATCCTCCGACACCGGTCGGGTTTCCTCTGCGCGCCGGCATATCAAAGACCTGCTCGGCAAGTTCATTTATGCCGTACAAAAGCGAAGTGCCTCCGGTTAAAACTACTCCTGCCGCCAGCATATCTTCAAAGCCGGAACGGACAATTTCCTTGGAAACAAAATTTAATATTTCTTCCATCCTGGGCTCGACAATCCGCCCCAGTATTTGGCGCGATACCTCCCGGTCTTCCCTGCCGCCGACGCTGGGCACCTTAATTATTTCTTCCTTGGGAATCATGGAAGTCAAAGCGCATCCATATTTAAGTTTTATTATTTCCGCTTCATTTAAGGGAGTGCGTAAACCCGTAGCAATATCCGAAGTGAGATAGTTACCGCCGACAGGCAGTATGGCCGTATGTTTTATGCTTCCTTCGGAGAAAATTGCGATCGCCGTGTTGGCACCGCCGATATCAATTAAAGCCACGCCTAAATCTTTTTCGTCAGAGCTGAGCACCGCTTCACTGGCCGCCAATTGTTCCATAACTATGGCGTCGATGTCCAAACCAACTCGGCTGACAGACTTTACAATGTTCTGAATAGAAGAGGATGATCCGGTTACAATATGCACCTTAGCTTCCAGCCGGACGCCCGACATACCAATTGGATCTTTAATGCCATCCTGGCCGTCAACCACATAATTTTGAGGCAGAACGTGCATTATTTCCCTATCTATGGGAATGGCAATCGCTCTGGAAGCTTCCACCGCCCTTTGCACATCATCTTCATCCACTTCCCGGCCTTTAATGGAAACTATGCCCAATGAATTTTGTCCTTTAACATGGCTGCCGGAAATCCCAACATACGCTGAATTAATACGACAGCCGGACATATGTTCAGCCTCTTCCACCGCCGTTTTTATCGATTCCACCATGTTATCGATATTGACAACGACACCTTTTCTCATTTCTTTAGCTTGAGATGTCCCGATGCCGATAATGTCAATGCCGGTTTCTGTAACCTCACCGACAATGGCCGTAGTCTTTGTCGTTCCGATATCGAGTCCAACCAGCACATCACTTTTTCTACTCATCAGCACTTTCACCTCTCTTTTAATTTCACTGCCTTTAACCTTTTCTTTTTATATCCGATAACGCCTGTTTATTTTGTCCTGATCCGTCCGTACAAATGCATTTTTACGCTGTACTGTAATTTTTGATTCATCACACAAATCAACGCACAAAGAGCCTTTTTTTATCCCTCTTTTTTCCAAATCGGCCATGACTAATTTTAATTGCTTCAGCTTACCCTCAAAACCGTCCATTCCGAGCTTCAGGTAAAGACCTGTCTCGGTAAGCACCGACAGTCCGTAAATCTCATCTATATGAATTTCGGAAATTGCCCCCAAATATGCGTACTGCCTGGAATTGAAAACAGTTTTCAGCAAATTAATTGCATCTAAAAACGGCTTGGATTTTGTTTTATCTTCCTCATCGAATCCGGACAGTATGGGAAGGTCAACTTCATCATTTTTACTTAATTTTTTAAAAACGGAACCGTTACTATCCACCAGATAAAAATCACCGGTTTGCTTCAGTAAAGCCAATGGAGTTCTTTCCTGTACTTCCAGAACAAGCCTGTTGGGCAGTTCTCTGCCGACATAAATATTTTTTACCCAGGGGTTCTTGATAACCCTATGTGTAACAGCTCCGGTGTTGACAGCGAAAAGATTTTGTGCGGGCTTTATCTGCGCTAAAGTCAGAATATCTTTTTCCGTTAATTCCTTTAAACCGCGCACGGAAGTTTCTTTTATTTGAAAATACGGGGTGCTCAAAAGGCAGTTGTAAACATAAATGAATGAAAAGCTTAACGCGACTATGGAAGAAAGCAAGCATGTGGATCTGAGAAAATCACCCAATACTCCGGTAAACCGGCGGCGTAGACGGTACTTTTTCGCTCCATAGCTCGTTTTTAATCTCTTCGACATTAATCTTCTCCGATAATTACAACTTCCGGTTCCAGAATTACGCCTTTTTCTTGTTTGGCCTTAGATTGAATAAGCGCAATCAGCTCTAAAACATCAGAAGCCTTAGCCTTGCCTCTGTTAACTATAAAGTTGGCGTGTTTCAGTGATACTTGCGCGTCTCCGCAACTCACGCCTTTCATCCCCAACTCTTCAATGAGTTCCCCGACTGTTTGTCCCGGTATATTTTTAAAAACAGAACCGGCATTGGGATATTCAAGAGGATGCTTTTCATGACGCCACTGTATAATTTCACTCGTTCTCTTCTTAATTTGCTGAGCCTGCCCTTTTTCCAGCCTAAAGCGGGCAGACAGGATGATCGCTTCTGGAGGTAGGCCCGCCTTTCTATAGCTAAAAGATATTTCCTCCCGCCGGAGTGCTTTTTTCTTGCCATCAACGTCAAGCAGGAATACTATCTCGACAACATCTTTAATTTCTCTTCCATAAGCACCCGCGTTCATTCTTACAGCTCCACCTATGCTTCCGGGAATACCGGCACAAAATTCCATTCCCGTCAGCTCTTCCGCTAATGCGCGGCTGAGTACTGAAGCCAGTGCAGCTCCGGCCTGAGCCGAAATATAATGCTGCCTCTCCGGTGTACAGAGATAACTGACCCCGTTGAGACCTTTCATGAGTAAAATCACTCCATGATAACCGCCATCACGAACAATTATATTCGTCATGTTTCCAACAGGCAGAAAGTCTATTTTCTTTTCTTTAAGTCTCCTTACAATCTGAATCAGTTGATCTTCATTTACTATAAACACCAAGGCGTCGGCTTTCCCGCCCACCAAAAGTGACGCGTAACGAGACATGGGCTCATCATATAAGATTTTCCCCACGGCAATATCGCCAAGAGCATCCTGAATTTTATTAATATCCGCCATTATTTTCTCGTTTCCTTTACCTCTAATTCCTTCAAAAAAGTTTCCCCTACTTTATAAATACTACCGGCACCTAATGTAATAACTGTATCTTTCGGTCTTGCGGTGTTTAAAAGAAATTCTATTGTTTCTTTTGCGTTCGCGATATATTCCACGTGTGGATGACCCGTTTGTTTGATCGCCGCCCATAACGCGGCGGAATTAATTCCGGGAATAGGTTCTTCACTGGCTGGATATATATCATTCAGAATCAGAATGTCCGCGTCCTTAAACGCCATAGTGAATTCATCAAAAAGAGCTTTGGTTCTTGTAAAACGATGCGGCTGAAAAACGACAATCAGCCTACCCTTCCAAACCTGTCGGGCAGCGGTCAGTGTCTCTTTTATTTCGGTCGGATGGTGTCCGTAATCATCGACAACAATTATATCCGATACCTTTCCTTTTATTTCCAAACGTCTCTGCACACCGGAAAAGCCAAGCAATCCTTTTTTGATGGTCGGCAAACTCAATTCCAATTCTCGGCATACCGCAATTGCCGCCAGGGAATTATATACATTGAACATCCCCGGCACGACCAAGCCGATTTCTCCCTGGGGTTCTCCTTTATAACTAAGATTGTAAATAGTTTTGTCTGCCAGAAGTTTTATGTCACCCGCTCTGTAATCCGCGGGCATCTTAATACCGTAAGTTATGGTCTTGCGTTTGATTAATGGAATAATTTCCCGCACATATTGATTATCGCTGCACATGACCGTGCAGCCGTAAAAAGGGACAATATTGGCAAATTTAAGAAACGCTTCCTTGATTTCGTTTATACCCGGATAATAATCGAGATGCTCCCGATCAATATTCGTAATTATGGCGATTGTCGGGGATAATTTCAAAAATGAACCGTCACTTTCGTCAGCTTCCGCCACAATAACTTCTCCCTCACCCAATCTGGCGTTACTGCCTATGCTCGCCAACTTTCCTCCGATAACCATAGTAGGATCAAGGCCGCCCCGCGCAAGCATTGTTGAAATCATTGAAGTGGTTGTGGTCTTGCCATGGCTGCCGGAAACAGCAACGGAAAATTTCATCTTCAGAAGCTCCGCCAACATTTCTGCGCGCGGAATTACCGGAATTTTTTTCCGGTGAGCTTCTAATACTTCTGGATTATCCGCTTTAACCGCCGTTGATGTTACCACCACGTCTGCATTGCCTATGTTTTCCGCAGCATGCCCCAAAGATACAGACGCACCGAGCTTTTGCAAGCGCATGGTTGTATCCGATTGTTGAGTGTCCGAACCGCCAATTTTATATCCCAAGTTAATAAGGACTTCGGCTATACCGCTCATCCCGATACCGCCAATACCCACAAAATGAATACATTTGACTTTGCGTTGCATTAATCCTGTTTTTTTATCCGTTCCCATCTATTTTTTGATTCCTTTTTTTAGTTTCAATAATGAGCCACTAATTCATCTTGGCCATTAATTTAATACAGGCATCAACTATATTTGCCGCTGCGTTTATATTTCCGAGTCTGGCCGAGTTTTTTTCCAGTTTTTTTAATTTTTTTTCATCGCTTAACAAATTTTCCAATACTCCGAACAATTTGCCGCTGGTTAGTTCGCTCTCGTTAATTACAACTGCCGCTCCGGCATCCGCCATAGCCTGGGCGTTTTTTGTTTGATGATCATTGGCCGCCCAGGGATAAGGGATTAATATCGCCGCTTTGCCCGAAGCGGTAATTTCTGCAAGCGAAGTAGCCCCGGCACGACAAACGATTAAATCCGCTGCCGCATAAGCTCCGGCCATATCGACAATAAAAGGCATAACTTTCGCTTTGATACCGAATTTTTCATAAGCTTGTCTCACTTTCTCCAGTTGTTTTGTTCCGGTCTGGTGCATCACGCGGATCTTGTTTTTCATTTTTTGTAATTGTGACAACATATTTATCATAGCTTTATTAATTGTCACTGCTCCTTGCGATCCACCGAAAACAAGCAGTTGCCAAAAATCTTTCTTTCCTTTTTCCACATATCTCCCTGCGACAAATGCCGCCCTTACCGGATTACCGCTAATAATCACTTTTCTCTTAGGAAACCATGTTTGTGTTTGCGCGTATGTTACAAAAATTACTTTTACAAATTTACCCAAAATCCTGTTAGTGATACCGGGCAGGGCATTTTGTTCCGCAATTGCTGTAGGTATGCCCATAAAATGGGCAGTTAGCACTGCCGGTCCTGAAGCATAACCACCCACGCCAATAACAATATGCGGATTAAACTGCTTCAAAACGCGCCTTGATTGCCACATGCTTTGCGGAACCTGATAAGCGCTTCTTACCATTGCTTTTAGTCCCCGTCCTTTGACTCCCTCGATTTCAATTGTCCTGAGCTCATAACCTAGTTGCCCAAGCAACTTGCCTTCAATACCTTTTTTTGTTCCAATAAAAATTATTTGCGCTTTATCGTCCCTTCTCAAAAATTCTTCGGCTATGGCAATACCGGGGAACAGGTGACCTCCCGTTCCTCCTCCCGCGATTACAATTCGCATTTCTCAACTCCGGACAAAATTAAATTTGTTTTTTCCCCGTAAATACACCCACCTTTATCCGTCTTTTGTTCGGGCGGCATGAGCAGAAATATTCAATAGAATGCCGACAGCTGTCATGCTCATGATAAATGCAGTTCCGCCGTAACTTAAAAAAGGCAATACTAAACCTTTCAATGGTATAAGTCCCATTACGCCGGCAATATTGATGAATGCCTCCAAGGCAATCACCATAGTCAAGCCGGCAGCCAACAATGTTCCAAAAAGATCAGGCGCTTTTAGAGCTATCATAAAGCCACGTAAGGCAAAAAGTGCAAACAGGGCAATCACGATAGTCACTCCAATAAAACCGCTTTCCTCCGCGATGGTAGAGAGAATAAAATCAGTGTGCGGTTCGGGCAAATAAAATAATTTTTGCATGCCATCGCCTATTCCCACGCCAAAAGTACCCCCGGAGCCAAAAGATAGTAGCGATTGGATAATTTGAAAACCAGTATTGCTCGCATCTTTCCAAGGATCTAAAAATGCAGTTAAACGCGTCAGTCTGTATCCTTTGTGCAGAATCAGTAATATCCCCACAGGAATAAAAGCCGTCATCAAAAGTAAAAGATGCTTTATCCGCGAACCAGCAATAGACAACATCAAAAATAAGATTGTTGCTATAATTACAGCGGTGCCGAAATCAGGTTCCAGTAAAACCAGCAAAATAACTAGCGATATAATAATCAGGGGAAAGAGAATTCCCTTGCTGAAATTTTTTAATTGACTTGCCTTGCGGGCCAATAAATGCGCAAGAAAAACCACCATGGCAATTTTAACCATCTCCGTTACCTGAAAGGAAATGCCGCCGACATTCAACCAGCGCATCGCCCCTCCCCGTTTTATTCCTATACTTGGTATCAGGAGAATTACGAGTAATATTAGTGATAACAACATCCCGGGATAAGCCACTTTTTTTAATTGTGTGTAAGGAATTTTGGTCATCAATACCATCAAAACCAGACCTAAAAATACGAACAAGATTTGCTTTTTCAAAAAATATTGGCTGTCCTTAAATTTTTCCAACGCAATAATGGAACTGGATGAATAAATCATCGCCGTGCCGACAGTCACCAAAATCAAAGTAACCAGAAGCAAAATAATGTCCGGTGTCTTATCCTCTTTTTTAACCGCAGCATCCATTAAAGATCCCTCACCGCTTTCTTGAAAAAATCGCCCCGTTCTTTATAATCAGTAAATTCATCAAAGCTCGCACAACCGGGAGAAAGCAAAATAACATCACCAGGCTGTGAATTTTTGTAAGCGATCTCGATTGCTTCCCCCAATTTTAATTTTTTTAGTACCGGAACAGTTTCACCAATTAACGAAGCAATACGATTTTGTGCCTCGCCAAATAAAATTACCTTTTTTGTTTTTGTAGGCAGCAATGGCTTTAAAGTTTCAAAATCTCCGTCTTTATCACGGCCGCCTAAAAGTAAAATGACAGGCTGAGCAAATGTATCCAATGCCCTGATGACAGAACCGACATTAGTTCCCTTGGAATCATCGTAAAATTTAACCGAATTCTTCTCGCCTGCAAATTCAATGCGATGCGGTAATCCACGAAAATCAGCAATAGAGGCTATGATATTCTCGGGGCTACACCTGCAGAATCGGGCCACAATTATCGCGGCCATCACATTTTCCACATTATGCAGGCCGGGAATTTTAATCATGCTTAAAGGATATTGCTCCTCTCCGTTATCCGGCATTCTAAAAATGATAGTATTATTTTTAAGAAATATTCCCGATTTCAATTCATCCGATGAACTGAATTTAACAATTTTCGAACGAATGTTTTTTTCTATTCCTTCTTGCGCCGGATCAGCCGCATTAAGAATTGCAATATCGTTTTTATCTTGTCTGGCAAACACCCTGGCCTTAATGCGGCGGTACTCAGCAAAGGAGCCGTGATAGTTGAAGTGATCGCTGGTCACATTCAAAAGCATCGCTATAAAAGGATGGAACTTATCTACCCACTGTAATTGGAAACTGCTTATTTCAGCTACCACAAAATCATCTTTATTTGAGCTCTCCATATATCCAATCAATGGAGTACCGATGTTGCCTCCCACAAATATTTTTTTCCCTGAATGCTTCAATATTTCGCCCAATAGGGTAGTTGTAGTTGTTTTTCCATTGGTGCCCGTTACCGCAATTAATGGAATTTTCAAAAATCGGTAAGCCAATTCAATTTCGCTGATAACGGGTATTTTTTTCTTCAATGCCGCGACTAACAAATCGTTATAAGGAAGAACGCCGGGAGAAGGAATAACCATGCGGGCACCCGCTAAAACATCGACATTGTATTTACCGATTTCCAACCATTTTTCTTTGGCAATAAGCTCAAACTCAGCACTCCACTGGTCGAATGGTTTTTCGTCTGTTACCGTCACCTTTGCGCCCTGTTTGCCTAAAAATAAGGCTGTGGCAATTCCCGTTTTGCCCATCCCTATGACAACTATTTTTTTACCGGCAAAATGCATACGCCCTCTAACGTAACTTCAATGTGCTTATAGCCATTA
>DLME01000230.1 GCA_002479215.1 Syntrophaceae bacterium UBA7544 | reverse complement strand
TATTTAGACTATATCGTATGCGCTGCTATATCCAAGAGAAAACAGATTATATATTCGATGAAAAAATTTTCAACCAGATATCTTGCAGAGATATTTATTTAGATGGGTATTTCCAGAATGAAAACTATTTTAAGGATATTAAGGAAAATCTCCGTAAAGAACTTACTCTAAAGACCAAAGCTGATAATATAAATGAAGAAATATCTCAGAGAATACTTAATACCAATTCAGTTTGTCTGCATCTCAGGAGGCTTCATGGTTTCGCGGCAAATGGGGCATGGGTAGGGGGAAGATTGGAAAGGAATATGAACCTTCCATTAGATTATTATTATGAAGCTGCAAAGCGGATCATAAAAAATGTCAAGGATCCTTATTTCTTTATATTTTCTGACAATCCTGGATGGGCGCAGGAAAACTTGAAATTGGATTACTCTAAAGAGTTCATAGGCCACAATTGCCGAGGGAAAGATTATGAGGATTTAAGACTTATGAGCTTGTGTAAGCATCATATTATTGCCAATAGTACTTTTAGTTGGTGGGGTGCCTGGTTGGCTCAGAATCCAGATCAACTAGTTTTAGCGCCTGCAATATGGAGTCCTATAATTAATTCTAAATATATAATACCTGATACATGGTATCGAATATAAAGGAGATGGAGTTGACGTATCTCTTTCGGATCGGCAAAGAGATCGCCTGCTATCGCAACGAATTTGATTGCGCTTACCAGATCAGATACTTCCTGGAGCAACCCGAAGAGGCCATGGCCATTGGCCGGGCCGGCCGGCAGCGCTGCCAATCCGACCACACCTGGACCAAGCGGATGACAGGCCTCCTGCGATGGATGGGGATTCTGGAAGACGTTTAGGTGTCCCCGAGGCATGCGGGCAATATCGCCATATGCTAAAAGATGCTTTGTTTGCCGGAAGATCCTTTAAAGAGTTTCTGCCGATCCTCCGGGGTCTTAATAAAAGGCACTTGAGCGAAATCCTTTGGCTCCTCTTCTCCAATGGAGCCTCCATAATCTTGGGGCTGGCGATTATTAAGACAGTGGCCAGGATTGGCACTGTCGAATATGGGAAATACGCTCTCGTATTATCTATTGCGCCGTTAGCTAATGCCATTATCTACTCACCGATCGATTTTTTCTGCCAAAGATTTTATTATACCTTTACGTATGAAAACAAAAAATCATATTTCTTAAATACCGTCCTGAGATTATTGAAACAATTATTTTATGTTATTTTACTATTGGTTCTCGTTTTATTGTTGGGGCTTAAATTTCTTTTACATTATGACGCGCATGGCCTCTTGTTCTGGTTAGTCTCCTGCGGTTATATTTTATTTTTCACCAGTTCCGTTCCGTTGCTGTCGTTAATAAATACCATGAGGATGCGGAAGTTAGTGGCCCTGATCTCTTCCGGGGAGCGGTTCTTTCAATTACTTTTTTTATTAGGGGTTTATTATCTGGTTGGCTTAAACGCTACCCTGGTATTGCTGGTGTTTTTAACGGTGGCCGCCTTTTCTTTTGCCGCGAAGGTCAAGATTCTGAAGAGGGAAGCCGGGGCCGGGCCGAAGTCGGACGGCGGCTTTGCCGATAAATTGCCCAGAGATTTTTTGCAACTGCTGGTCTCTTTTGGCTTGCCCCTCCTGGGATTCGGCATCCTGGCATGGCTGCAAACCAATGGCGAGCGCTGGGCCGTCCAACTGGTCATGGGCCTGGATTCGGTGGGGATCTTTTGTTTCATGGCCATGCTGTCCACCACGATTATTAACGTGATAGTAGCGCCCCTCGGGTCCTTCATCGGGCCCATTATCTGGGAGAAATTTGCCGATATGAATAATGCCTTGCGAGTGGCGGATGCAATGAGAATGATTTGGCTCAATGTGATTTTTTGTAGCCTGATAATAATCTGCGGGGCGGTATTCCTGCTTATATTTGGGAAATATTTATTAACCTTATTAGGAAGTGCCGTGTTTGCATCTCATTATCGATTACTGCCGGTAATCTTTGCGGGCATCGGCCTTTACTATATAGGACAAGGCTTGACTTCAGTAGGATTTGGCTTTAATAAGATGATTAAATATACCTTGCCGAAGGCAATTGCTGCATTCCTAACTATATTTTGTTATCTGGGGGGGGCCTATTATTGGGGACTTCCTGGGGTTGCCTGGGGTTTGATATTGGTCAATGCGACTTATGTATTACTCATTTTTATGACAAATAAGCGCATTGCAAGAGCACCTTTGGCATCTTAGGTTAATATCATTCAATGCCGGAAACGTAATGGAAATCTTAATAACGAACTGTATTATTTTATCATATGAGCTCATTAATTCCGGAGGGCTAATCCATGATTTATAAAGGTATTCCCAAAATTAATGATTATCAAAATATAATGTATAGTGAAATGTTTCTCAATATGGAAACCTTTGCCAATAAATTTGTGGAGGATTATCGGAAATGTTTGTATAATTATCCATGGGTTAAAGATTCGTTGCATCATTGGAGTCGACAATATGAATATCCATATGTTTTTTACAACGTTTCTTCATTCATAAGAAATAGTAAAATCCCTCACTGCAAAATATTAGATGCCGGCTCTGGAGTTACATTCTTTCCATATTATATTAAAGAATCTTTTCAGAACACGGCGGTTGTTTGCTGCGACCAAGAAGTAATAAACAAAGATATTTTTAAAGACATTAATGATAATTTTCAGAACAAAATATCATTCAATATAGAAGATTTGCGTGAAACTAATTATCACGATTGCTCTTTCGATATAATATATTGTATTTCAGTCCTGGAACATACTGAAGATTATGAAAAAATTATTAAGGAATTTAAAAGGATTTTAAAGCCTTCAGGAAAACTTATTTTAACTTTTGATATATGTATTAAGGGTGATGACGATATTTCACCGGAGAGAGCTGAGAGACTACTTAACATCTTATATACAGAGTTCCCTCCAAAAAACGAAGAGGATAAAATTATCTTGAAAGACGAATTAAACTCAACAGATTTATTGACAACGGATTATGTCGCAACAGTGATCCCGTCGTCTGTGCACCAACACAGTTTAATTAAACTAATACCACTGTTAAAATCAGGACTAAGGGTAATTATTTCTGAGAACTTGTTACAGAAGGTTATTAGTTGCTTCCAACCTGGCCTTCGTAAGGAGATAAGAGAAAAGTTATCATTTTTTAAAAGACCTGGCATAACAAATATAACTATTTGTTGCGGCGAATTTTATAGGACCTAATAAGTAATATGTAAACAATACTTGGAGGAAGTAGGATTTCTGTGCTCTGGCACTATAGCCATTTAATCCGTTATAATTCTTGACTATGATTAATGAATTTGAAAAGAAGGATAAAAAGCCATGGATATCGATAGTATTGTAGAGAAAGTTATCGAACAACGCAAATCATCTTTGATTGGCTTGTTTGGTAATAGTGGACGCCAGATAGAGTTTCTATATTTGGATTCATTAAAACCTTCTTGGATTAGAACCATACAAGACCTGATCTCTTTAGTTCCTAAAGGAGGTACCGTACTAGAGATTGGGTCTTTTTTTGGAATAGTTTCTATTTCACTATCCAAATTAGGATTTATAGTTGTAGCTTTTGATAGGCCAGAAATACAAATAAATAGTAAAATTATGAAAAGTTATCTAGATAATCAAATCCAAATTGTCTCTGGAGATTTAAAAGATATTCCCTCTGTTACCTTACCTTTTAAGAATGATTTATTCGATTTCGTTGTGATATGCGAAGTCCTTGAACACCTCAATTTTAACCCAATTCCAGTTCTTCAAGATATACACAGGGTGATAAAACCAGGAGGGATGTTGTACTTATCAGTCCCTAATCAGACACGCCTCAGAAACCGCTGGAATATACTTTGTGGACGTTCAATAAGAAATCCAATTGAAGATTTTATTAACTTACCTGAAGCTGATCATCATTGGAGAGAATATACGCTAATCGAAATTGATAAACTCTTGGCGTTATGTGATTTTAGTATCAGAAAAAATTACTACTGGTCCGGAAACAGTTTAAGCATAAATAGAAAGCTGCTAATAAAGCTTTTGAAAAAAAGCATTCCTAGCTTCAGGGATAACATAACAGCTATCGCTAGAAAAACTTAAAAATAAATGTAATTCAATTTAAACCATGTGTGAAATAGTAGAGATTACATCTCATAAATCATATGAAAGGAACATATAATGATAAGCTATCTGAAACGAGTCTATGATGAAATTAAGAACGTTATAAAAAATATAAATCACATCCATACGCCAATTATTGCGCAAATGCAATTACACAGGCTGTATGAAAGCCCGCGCATTGATGAAGATGGGTGCCTTTTACGCTTTGGGTTTAAAGCTTGTTCTCAAAATGATGAAGACGGCATAATACAAGAAATTTTCAGTCGGATAGGCACGACGAACAGATATTTTGTCGAATTTGGGGTTGGCAATGGATTAGAGAATAATACATTATATCTCCTTATCAAAGGATGGAAAGGGGTATGGATTGAGGGAGGCAAAAATAACGCTGAAATTATAAGAAGAAAGTTCCATTCGTTAATAAATAAGAATATATTAACTTTTGATAATAGTTTTATTAGTAAAGAGAATATTAATTCGTTATTAGCACAAAAGAAGGTACCTAACGAGGTCGACTTATTAAGTATAGATATAGATGGCAACGACTATCACGTTTTTAAGGAAATAAACTGTATCACACCGAGAGTTGTAGTGGTTGAATATAATGCCAAATTTCCGCCGCCGGTTTTATGGGTGATGAAATATAACCCAAAGCATACGTGGGATAGTACCGATTATATGGGAGCCTCTCTGAAATCCTTCGAATATCTTTTCAATGACAAAGGATACTCACTGGTGGGCTGCAACATAACAGGGTCTAACGCCTTTTTTGTCAGAAAAGATCTTGTGGGAGACAGGTTTCAGCAACCTTTTAGCGCGGAAAATCATTATGAGCCTGCAAGACATTTACTAACTGCTGCCTTTCGTGGCAGACTTACCCCGAATTTCGGCGAATTCGAGATTATTTAAGCGAGATATTCGGACAGTGCTGTCCGGTTAACTGATTAAAAAAAGTCCGAAAACTCCCGGAATCTGTTAGAATGGGTTAGCAGATAACACATTAAACAGCAAGGAGAGTTCCGACTATGGCCCATTGTAACACAATCTTTCAGCAGATGC
>DLME01000031.1:9084-15279 GCA_002479215.1 Syntrophaceae bacterium UBA7544 | reverse complement strand
GGCCTGTTTTGATTTCTACATCCAGCAAGGTAGCCAAGCCGTAACGTTCGCGCACCTTCCAAAGAGTAAGAGCAGATTTGCCGCGCTTGCTTTTTGTGGACATTTTTTTACGGTCGGTGGCATGCCTGCCCACAGGCAGCAGTATTTCTCCCTGATTGCCTCTCATGTCCCCCCAGACAAACACCCGATAAGTTTTTTGCACTTCATGGTTCTCAAACTGGGCGGAAAGATTGCGGTGCGCATCATCCGTTTTTGCCGCCACAATCAAACCAGAAGTTCCTTTATCTAAACGATGAACAATGCCCGGACGTACAACCCCGCCGATTCCCGACAAATTTTGACAATGAAACAGCAAAGCGTTGACCAGGGTGTTTTCCGGATTTCCCGGCGCGGGATGCACAACCATTCCCGCCGGTTTATTTACCACGATTATGGCTTCGTCTTCATAAACAATACTTAGAGGAATATCCTGGGCAGAGGCAATAGTCTCTTTTGCCGGTTTTAGATGGAGACTTATTATGTCTCCTTCCTTCAGGCGCTGGCTTACTTTTGGTACTATACCATTGACCAGGACATCGCCTTCTTCCACAACGCGTTTCACCTGCGACCGTGATAATGCCGCATCGTTCTGCGTTAGAAACACATCCAGCCTTTGGCCACGCTGATTGCGGTTTACTGTAAAGCGTATTTCTTTCAATTGTGCTGGTGGAATTGACAATTTGACTCCGCAAAATCACAAGTTAAGTTGATACTATTTGACGCAGGCCCTCAATAATAAAGGCAAATTCATTTTCGACAACAGTGCGCAAATCAATGAAGATTTCGTCTTTATCTACCCGGACAAGGATAGGCATTTCAAGGTTGCGTAACTTTTCTTCTATGCGGCTGGCGGACATTTTTTTATTTTTAATCCCGACCAAAACAGTAGGAATCTTTTGCGTCGGCAAAGATCCGCCTCCTGCTGCGGCAAAATCATCTCGCAGGAAAAATTCCAGAGAGTCAAAATTTGATTTCTGCAATTTATTGATCAGTTTGCGGGCGCGCTTTTTAACCACGTCCACCGGCTCGGTCAATGCTCGTAATGACCTAAGCTTTTTTACCGCGGCAATGGGATCAAGGTAATGTATCAGTGTTGCTTCGAGCGCGGCCAAGGTGAATTTGTCGATTCTCAGTGCGCGGTTGAGCGGATTTTTTTTGATCTTTTCTAGAATTTCTTTTCTTCCTAAAATGATGCCCGCTTGCGGCCCGCCGAGGAGTTTATCGCCGCTGAAGGTAACTACATCAGCCCCGCATGTTAAAACCTCGCGAATCGTCGGTTCATGTTCCAGGCCGTAATTATCCAGGTCGATTACACAGCCGCTACCCAAATCATCCATAACCGGGATGCGGCGTTTTCGCCCCAAAGCCACCAGAGATTCCATATCCGCTTCTTCGGTAAAGCCCACAATGCGGAAATTGCTGGTGTGCACTTTCAGTATCAGGCCGGTTTCTTTATTTATCGCCTTTTCGTAATCACTCAGGCGCGTACGGTTGGTTGTGCCCACTTCCCGCAAACGAGCGGCGCTTTTGCGCATAATTTCCGGAATACGGAATTCGCCTCCGATTTCGATAAGTTCGCCACGGGAAACTATAGTTTCTTTGCCTTCCGACAAAGTATTGAGGACAAGCAAAACAGCCGCAGCGTTATTATTGACAATCAGGACATCCTGTGCACCGGTCAAGGCGCAAATTAATCGGTTTACATGATCGTAGCGCTGGCCGCGTTCACCTTTAATCAAATCAAATTCCAAATTGGAATAGCCTTTGCCCACCTCTAAAATTCTTTGCAGAGCTTCCGGGCAAAGAGGAGCGCGGCCAAGATTGGTATGCAGGACGACTCCGGTGGCATTGACAAGGCGGCGCAAGTTATAGCGGTGCAATCCTCTTATTAATCTTTCCACTTCTCCGGCAACGATTGCCGCATCATAAGAAACCTTCACAAGTCCTTTTTTTCCGGCCTCAACAATCTTATCCCTCAAATTTTGCACAACCATCCGGCAGGTTTCTTTGACAATATTGCGCGGCGCCAGAGCATAGATATCCTGCTTTTCCAAAAATAGAATAACTTCGTCAATTTTCGGCAGTTTCTTCAGCATTTCTTTTCTTCGCTCATCCATAAATATTTTTTCTCGACGAAAATTATACAATACCGGCTTGCTTGCGACAATAATCACGGAAGTTGTTCACGGCAATATAAAACTCCCTCATCATTATTACCCAGAGGTAACGGCCTTTCGGCGTTAGACGCAAATGGAGCGGGAAATAGCGCAAAGCCCTGACTATTTCAAATAAAGCTATTTCCTTCCATAATGTTTTTAAAAACTTACCGTTATATTTTTCTTCCAACGCCGCAATATCCAATTTCGTGCTAAATAATTTCATTAAGAAATCATAGCTCATTTGGTCATGAAGATCAAACCCGCGGGAAGCCAGAAGCGGCAAATTACCATGATCGAGGCGGGCGATATACTCTTCAATATTAAACGTGTTGGAATAACAAACACCATTAAGATAACCTATGGCGCCGCTCCCCAGACCCGCGTACTCATCGTAATCTACAACATATTCATCAATGAGAGAACTATCTTTCTTTTTCCGAGAAAAGCACCAGGCCGAAGAAAAATTATAATTTTTTTCCAGGCGCTTGACTATCAGCTTGTATAATTTCTGTTCCCCTTTAAAATCAACTTCTCCGATAGTCTTCTCCATTAATTCTTGCGTTATAGTTGAAACCATCAAAGGATAAAACGTAATTTGATCCATGTTTAAATTAAGTAAAACTTCCAGATCAGCATCAAGAATTCCCTGCGTTTGTGCGGGAATATTAAAAATCATATCGGCATTTAAAGTATCAAATGACCCTCGCGTGTTTTTGAGTTTTTCCGCAATAGCCTCACCTGATCCGTATCTTTCATAGCGTCCGATTTTTTTGAGTAAATCATCATTGAAAGTCTGCACGCCCACAGACAATCTTTGGACACCACTTTGCTGTAAAATTTCAATATTTCTCGAAGTTAAGTGATTGGGATTTGTTTCTACCGATATTTCTCTGATGGGAAAGCTTTCCTGCGCCAAACGCAACGTTTCGGCAAGCTCGTCAATCAGCACCGTTGGGGTGCCGCCGCCGACATAAATTCCACTGAATTTATATCCCTTTTCCCGGTAAAGATTAATTTCCTGCCGCAGAGCTTTAAAATATTTTCGGGCAAGTTGCTCCGTAAAAGCTATCCTATGAAAAGAACAATAAGGGCAAAGTTCTTCGCAGAAGGGAATATGCAGATAAAGAAGGCGCAGTTTTTCGTCGGCGCAGCGGGGCAATGCCGGCAAGCTTCCCTCTTCAAATTTCAGGGCGCGAGCAAATTCCCTTTTCGCTATTTTAGTAACAATTTGAGTAATCAAATTTAAATCCATACAATTCAGGTTATATAACTTGCTTCTTTATTATTTAACAAAAGATATATGACTATTGCAAGCTACTATTACTTAATGAATTTGTAAAAAGTTATAAACGTAATCCATCCAGAGCGGCTTCGTAAAAAGCTGCCGATGCAAGGCAGGTAATTCCCGAGGAGTGAGGCGTACTTGAGCCTACTTCGCAACGACGAGGGATGAAGCCGAACACAACAGATGGACTTTTTACGATGCCGTCATTCCTTGATATAACGCGTAATAAGTGATATATGCCGCAAAAAACAAGGTCCCGGTGAAGCTACATGCCTAAAGATAAAGTTTTAACATTATGGAATAATGAAGGACTCAACGAAAAAGACACCTCCATCTTAAGAAAAAAATCCGTGGAAGTGCCTGTGCCGCTGGATAAAGAATCGCGAGAAGTAATCCAAACTCTGGTTGATTCGTTTCTGGGCAGAGATGACGCTTCGGGGCTTGCCGCTCCGCAAATAGGCATTAACAAAAGAATATTCGTTTTCCGCAATAAAGGCTTCGGTGAAGGGGGGAAAGTAAAAAGTCCCGATGATTTTGAAATTTTGATTAACCCACGCATTACTCAGGCGCGCGGCGAAAAAGTAGATATGGCTGAAGGTTGTTTATCTTGCCCGGAAATTCAGGTGGAGGTCAGCCGCTTCCCCGAAATAAAAGTTCGTGCCTTGAATGAAAAGGGAGAAAAAATTAACAAGAAGTATATGGATTACGTCGCCCGTGTTATACAACACGAGCTGGACCATCTGGATGGTAAACTAATCGTCGATTACGGAGGCAATCTCTATTATCCCAAAGACAAACAAGACTTTTTTGGAAAGCTTTTTCAAGGTTGATCAATGGAAAATTTTTGATTAAATCTTGAAATCTCCCCGGAGTTGTAGTAGTTTTCTGGCATTAATTAAAACTGATGCAATAAAGTTATTTTCTATCATTTAATTTTCCCCGGAGAAGCTATCCCATGTTAAAAATTCAGTGCCCGCAATGTAACAAATCTTTCGTTTGGACAGACAATCTGCCGGCGCAGAACAAATGCCCTACACTGGATTGCAACTGGCATTATAATATTCATACCGAACTCGAGAGAAACATTACCCGGCGTGAAACCAAGGTGGAACCAAAAACTCTGCTTTGCCCCTTTTGCCAGGGAAAAATTACATCAAAATTTACTATTTGCCGGCATTGCGGGCAGATTGTGCTGGGCAGTAAAGCTTCCCGAAAGCGTTATTTTTTTTTGGCGGTTTGTTTACTTCTCATTATTCTATCTCTAATTTTTAAATGCTTGGTTAAATGAAACTGGAAAAGACACCATTGTATGAAAAACATGTTACCCTAAATGCCAAAATAATTGATTTTGGCGGCTGGGCCATGCCCGTGCAATACACCAATGTTATCGATGAACACAAAGCAACCAGAAACGCCGCCGGCCTTTTTGACATCTGCCACATGGGAGAGATCGAAGTCAAAGGCCCGCAGGCTATTGATCTTTTACAATTGGTTTTGACCAGAAATCTAGCTGATCAGGAAATAGGACAAATTAAACTCTCTGCTTTGCTCAACTATGAAGGTGGCATTATTGACGACCTGACCGTCTATAAAATGGCAAAAGATTCTTATATGCTGGTAACTAATGCCACCACTAAAAACCGCGATTGGCAATGGATAAAATCTATTCACCGAGACAAGGAATTTGATTGCAATTTAAAAGATATCAGCAATAAAACAGGCAAGCTGGATTTGCAGGGTCCGCGTGCTGAAGAAATTTTGCAAACACTGACCTCTGATAATTTGAAGAATTTGCGCTTCTATCATTTTTTTGAATCCCAGGTATCGGGAATACCGTCCATCATTTCCCGCAGCGGTTACACCGGTGAAGACGGATTTGAAATCTATGCCGCCGCCAATGTTATTGGAGATATCTGGGATAAACTTATGGTCGCAGGTGTTAGTTTTGGCCTGAAACCAGTAGGATTAGGAGCGCGAGATACATTGCGCCTGGAAGCAGGCATGATGCTCAACGGCCAGGACATGACGGAAACGGTGACTCCGTTGCAAGTACCTTATAGCTGGCTCATTGATTGGAATAAAGGATTTATCGGTTCAGCAGTACTTAAAGCGAAAAAAAATTCAGGCATTAAGAAAAAGCTGGTAGGTTTGGAAATGACCGGCCGCGGAATAGCCCGCCACGGTTATAAAGTATTTGCTGGGGAGAGAGAAATCGGCATTGTGACTTCCGGAACATTTTCGCCCACATTAAACAAAGCAATCGGCTTGGCGTTCATCGATATTGCTTTCAGCGCGCCGGAAACGGAAATTTCTATCGAGATTCGCGACTCAATGAATCCGGCAAAAACCGTTAAGATTCCGTTTTATAAAAGGCCAAAATAAAATTAAGGAGAGGAAAAAACCATGTCCAAACAAAACCCGACAGATAGAGTCTATTCCCAGGATCACGAATGGGTAAAAGATAATGGTGACGACACTGTTGTTGTTGGCATAACCGCTTACGCACAGGAAATGCTCACCGATATAGTATTTGTCGAACTACCGCCGATAGGAAAAAAAGTAACTAAAGGTGATTCCGTGGCCGTTGTGGAATCCGTAAAATCGGTATCCGATGTTTACGCACCGGTGAGCGGAGAAGTTATCGCCGTGAATAATAAGCTGGAAGAAGAACCGGCACTCATTAATCAGGATGCCTTTGGCGAGGGCTGGATT
>DLME01000031.1:0-9055 GCA_002479215.1 Syntrophaceae bacterium UBA7544 | reverse complement strand
TGGATTGTGAAGATGCGCCTGACGAATCCGGTTGAACTCAAATCTCTGCTTAGCACCGCTGATTATGAAAAACTGATCAAAGAGGAAAAGCACTAATTATGGACTACTGTCCCCACACCACCCAGGATATAATCCAAATGCAAGCGGTTATCGGAGTAACCAGCCTCGATGATTTATTTGCCGATATTCCGCAAAAATTCAGATTAAAGCAAATACCGAACATTCCGGCCGCTTTATCCGAACAGCAGACCGTCGCTGTCCTGAGCGATCTGGCCCGAAAGAATAAACTGCCGCAATTGACCTTAACCGGCGCCGGTGCTTACCATCATTTTATTCCCGCTGTCGTTGGACATATAATATCCCGCGCTGAATTTTACACTGCCTATACTCCTTATCAGGCGGAGATCAGTCAGGGCATCCTGCAGGCGATTTACGAATACCAAACCATGATTGCCCATTTAACCGGTACCGAAATTGCCAATGCTTCCATGTATGATGGCGCTTCGGCAATGGCGGAAGCGGCCGTTCTGTGCGCGAAGATGTCTAACAGGACTAAAATTATAGTTGCCGGCTCCGTGCATCCCGAATACCGGCAGGTTGTGCGGACATATTCTTGGGCCAACGGCTATACAATTGCCGAAATACCGTATACTGCATCGGGACAGCTTGATCAGGCCGCTCTACAAAACGAACTTGATAATCAAGTGGCTGCCGTTTTAGTGCAAAGTCCCAATTTTTTCGGCGTTATCGAAGATGTTGCTTCTATCGTTGATGTTGCCCATAAAAAAGGGGCTTTGCTTATAGCAGGATTTACAGATGGAACAGCTTTGGGCATTTTACAGCCGGCGGGAGCGGTAGGCGCTGATTTTGTTGTGGGCGAAGGCCAGAGTTTCGGTAATCCGCTTAATTACGGCGGCCCTTATCTGGGAATTTTTGCCGCGCGGGAAAAATTTATGCGCCGGATACCCGGGCGCCTTGTCGGCGCGACGGTGGACAAAAACGGTAAACGCGGTTTTGTTTTGACTCTGCAAACCCGCGAGCAACATATCCGAAGAGAAAAAGCAACTTCCAATATCTGTTCCAACGAGGCCCTTTGCGCACTGGCAGCGGGCGTGTATCTTGCAGCTCTGGGCAAGAATTTGCGCAAACTTGCCGAGATCAATATTTACAAAACACAATATTTAAAAAATAAGCTTTTACAACTCAAGGGCTGGCGGGAAGTATTTACCGCTCCTATCTATAACGAATTTGTTTTGCGCTGTCCCAATCCAAGGCTAACCAATGAAAAGCTAAAGAATGAGGGGATCATCGGCGGTTATGAGTTACAAAAATATTATCCGGAGTTGGAAAATACTCTGCTCTTTTGCGCCACGGAAATGATCTCGAAAGAAGATATTGATAGGGTTGCGACAATTTTGAAGTCACGGGTATGAACCCAGAAGCGAGTTGCGGGATATTATCCCCTCCGCTTCGCGGGATTGTTTAACTTCCAATTCCGACGTGTGACCTTTAGATTATACGCTTAACTTTCGGAATTGGAGTTTCACGAATAATCTCAGGAGTTGAAATATGGACTTGATTTTTGAGATAAGCAAAGGGGGACGCAACGCCGTAGACGTCTCCGCAAGCGATGTACCCTCAGTAAAAATCGAACCTGTAATCGATAAAAAATACTTGCGTGCTGAACTTGATCTACCGGAAGTAGCGGAAATCGACTTAATCCGGCACTACACCAATTTGTCACGGCGGAATTTCGGCGTTGATCTGGGCTTCTATCCTCTGGGTTCCTGCACTATGAAATATAACCCCAAGGTTAACGAAAATGTCGCTGCACTGCCCGGCTTTACCGAAATGCACCCATATGTTCCTGCTGAATTTGCCCAGGGTAATTTGCAACTTATCTATGAAATGCAACAATATTTATGCGGCATCTTTGGCATGGCGGAATTCACCCTGCAACCGGCGGCAGGCGCGCATGGCGAACTTACCGGCATCATGATGATTAAAAAGTATTTTGAAAACAAAGACCAAAAACGCCGCTTTATCCTGATACCGGATACCGCGCACGGCACCAATCCGGCATCCGGTGCACTTTGCGGATTTGATACGGTTACGCTGCGTTCAAACAGCGAAGGAGGCGTCGATATCGAACACTTGCAGTCTTTGATGACGGAAGATGTGGCCGCTTTGATGTTAACCAATCCCAACACGCTGGGACTATTTGAACGCAATATCGAAAAGGTCGCGCAAATCGTCCATGACAAAGGCGGCCTGCTCTACGGTGACGGCGCCAATGCCAACGCTTTTTTAGGCAAAACCAGACCGGGCGATTTGGGCTTCGATGTTATTCATCTTAATCTGCACAAAACTTTTTCCACGCCGCACGGCGGCGGAGGCCCCGGCAGCGGCCCGGTGGGCGTAGCGGCAAAGCTTACCGACTATCTGCCCATACCGCGCATTGTGAAGAAAAAACAGGAATACAACTGGTCGGATAAATTCCCCGATAGCATCGGCCGCATGCGCTCTTTTTATGGCAATTTCAATGTGGTTGTGAAAGCCTATACTTATATTCGCTCCGTAGGCGCCGAAGGTTTAACGCGCGCCACCGAAATGGCCGTGCTTAATGCCAACTACATCAAAGAAAAGTTAAAGCCATATTTTGATTTGCCTTATGATCGTGTATGCATGCACGAGTGTGTTTTTTCCGGTAAAAGACAAGTTGCCGAAAGTGGAGTGCATACAACAGACATTGCCAAGAGGCTGATTGATTATGGCTATCATCCTCCGACGGTTTATTTTCCTTTAATTGTTCCCGAAGCGATCATGATTGAACCTACCGAGACGGAAAGTAAAGAAACTCTGGATGCCTTCTGTGAGGCCATGATTGCCATCGCGGCCGAGGCCAAAGAAAATCCTGATTGTGTAAAAAATGCACCGCTGACAACACCGGTTAGCCGGCTCGATGAAGTGCTCGCCGCGCGTAAGCCGGATGTGTGCTGGAAAAAAGCCGACTGATTTTTTTATGAACGAACTACAATCAAGATCACAACTTCTCCGCAAGCCTCCTTGGCTCAAAGTGCGTCCTCCTTATAATACTGGTGAATGCCGCAACATTAAATCCACTCTCGTTGAGCTGCAATTGCACACCGTCTGTCAGGAGGCGGCCTGCCCCAATATGGCTGAATGCTTCAATAACGGTACGGCAACATTTTTGATTCTCGGTAATATTTGCACGCGTAACTGCGTTTATTGTAATGTCGCTCATGGTATACCAGCGCCTGTGGACGAACAAGAAATTCATCGTCTGATTGATGCTGTACATAAAATGAGTTTAAAATACGTTGCTGTAACTTCCGTTACCCGTGATGATTTGCCCGACGGAGGTGCTCAAGCTTTTGCTGATTGTATAGGCGACTTGCGCAAAGCAGTGCCCGAATGTAAGATTGAAGTCTTGATTCCCGATTTTAAGGGCAGCACATCAGCGCTGGAAAAAGTGATTGCCGCCAAACCCGACGTCATCAACCACAATATGGAAGTTGTTGAACCTATGTTTGCTCAATTACGGCCGCAGGGAAATTATAGACTATCACTTAAGCTCCTCTCACGGATTGCCGGAACGCCGATTATTTCCAAAAGCGGTTTTATGGTTGGCTTTGGTGAAAAGCGCGCAGAGATCCTGCGCTTAATTGACGATTTGGTTGCGGCTTCCTGCTCACGCCTGACTATCGGGCAGTATCAACAGCCGACGCTCAAGCATTGGCCGGTAGCTAAATATTATCACCCGGACGAGTTTGCAGAGTTGAAAGAAATAGCCGATAAAAAAGGCTTTCATTATGTGGAAGCGGGACCCTTAGTGCGCAGTTCTTATCATGCTGCGCAGGCATGTTAGTGAGGAGTGGATATGGCTGAACAATATGATTTAGTTGTTATTGGCGGAGGACCCGGGGGACTAGCCGCGGCCGAGCATGCTGCGAAAAACAAAAAACACGTCCTCATTATCGAAAAAGACAGTTGGGGTGGCACATGTACCAATCTCGGCTGCATTCCCACCAAAGCCCTTCTTTCCTGCAGTAAATATTACGCGGACTTGAAAAAACTCAAAAGGTTGGGAATTAATATCGCGGATATATCAATTGATTTTAGCGGTATAAAAAAACATCAACAACAAATAGTCAAGGTGGCGGCGCTCGGTGCTCATAAAATGCTCGTCGATGCTCAGGTGGAAACAAAACAAGGCACGGGAGAAATTATCTCATCTCAGGAAGTGCAATATAGGGATCAACAAGGCAACTCTAAAATCATTCCCACAAATAACATAATTATCGCCTGGGGCTCTGAACCGCAAATGCTGCCGGAAATAAATTTGTCCGAACGCATCTTAACCTCTGATGGTTTGCTTAATTTAAATATTCTTCCCGCCAGTATCATCATTGTTGGGGGCAGTGTAATCGGCGTGGAATTTGCCACTTTTTTTGCCGAATTGGGTGTAAGAGTAACCTTAGTTGAACTATTAGACAGCATTCTACCCTATGAAGACCAGGAAGCAGTCGATTTGCTCCGGCAGGAACTGGTTCGTTTAGGCATTGACATACATACCTCAACAAAACTCGAAAAATTAAATGATACGGACAACGGAGTTGTCATGCGGGCTCAAAAAATTGGCAAAGAATTTGAGATGACTGCCGATTATGCTTTACTTTGCACCGGAAGAAAACCTCTGCTGGATACGCCACAGTTGGATAAGTTGGGCATTGAATATGCAAAAGCTGGCGTCAAAGTCGATCAGAACATGATGACAAATATAGCCGGTATTTACGCGGTAGGCGATGTCACCGGCGGCTTGATGCTGGCACATCGCGCGACTGAGCAAGGTAAAGTTGCGGCCGGGCATATTTGTGAATCAAACACAATTGTTTACGATGAAAATTTTATTCCATCCGTGGTTTATAGCCATCCGCAAATTGCTCGCGTGGGTCATAATCAAAAACAAGCGGTAAACGAAGGATTAATCGTGGAGATCGTGAAATCCAATTACAGCGCCAACATCATCGCACGCGCCCAACTGCTGGGTCAGGGTTTTGTCAAGGTCATCTTCAATGAGGATAAAATCATCGGCGCAACCATCGTTGGCGAGGAAGCCGCGGAACTTATTTCTCCTCTCGCTTTGGCAATATCCAACGAGTTAACCAAAAAACAACTGCGGTCATGGGTGATTCCCCATCCGACCTTGAGTGAAATTTTCACTCCACTATTTAGAGGATGAATTTGTTTTGAACGAAACCTAATTTGATCGGGCTTATCAAAAGGAGCATTAACTTCTTCCTGAAGTCCATATTTGACATATCCAATTGAAAATCTAAAATAACAGATGGAGATGATATTAGACTTTTTCGGCTCTATCTTGCTGATGACATCCTAATTATTCTCAATCTTCGCCAGACACCAGCCTACCTCCCCACGCGATCAACACAATGCCACAACATTTTTATGGTCAATATTTCATTGACATATAAGACCGGTTTTCTTATACTTCAGTCCATCAAAAGCAAAATTTTATCATATTATTTAGTTGCCGGGCATAGAGAACAATATTAATTTGAGGTGAAATTATGGCCAAGCGGATTTTGATCATTGATGATGAACCAATGATTTTGGAATCAATAGGTTATAATTTAAAATGCGAAGGTTACGAAGTTATTACGGCTGGCGACGGTGAAACTGGATTGAACCTTGCGAAAACTGAAACGATTGCTTTAATTTTGCTGGATCTTATGCTCCCGAGTATTGGCGGTATGGCGATATGCCGATTAATACGCCAGTTTTCCGATGTCCCCATTATTATATTAACCGGCAAAGATGACGAGATTGATCGGGTTTTAGGCCTGGAATTGGGCGCTGATGATTATCTAACTAAACCGTTTAGTATGCGCGAGCTTATAGCTCGAATATACGCAGTGTTAAAGCGGACGAATCCCGGTAGCACAATCTAAAATTAAAACGATTGATAATATAAAGATTGATTGGCTCGGCCATTAAGTAACCGTAAAAGGAGTGCCGTTGAATCCTCTAGTAATGAAAATTCGGGGGACGCAACATCTAATTCCATTTTTAAATCAAAGATGATATCAAGGCGGCGAGAAAGAGGTGACGAGGCGTATTAATAATACGTTGAGGAAACTGACGACGCAACCAACGAAGAGAGCGCTTTGATTTAAAACTGGAGAAGGAAAACAGCATGAAGATAATAAAATATGCGGACGTTACACCGACTCATTTTGACAATGACCAGGCAAAGGGCGTTACAGGTCGCGTTGTCGTCGGCCCCATTCTTTTAATTTATATTCCAGCTTTGCATCGCTTGCAGCAATGACGGCTATTTTTTCACGGCCAGACATTTGTTATTCGTCCAATAGCGGCTTTATATATTTTGCTGCGCTTTCACCCGCTACATACCCTGTCGAAAAAGCCGCCTGCAAATTATATCCTCCGGTATCGGCATCAATATCCATTACTTCACCGCAAAAATACAGCCCGGGAACTTTTCTGGAAGCCATTGTCCGCGGATCGATTTCATCAAGTGATACCCCCCCTGCCGTCACTATCGCTTTTTCCAGCGGCAGAGGAGCTTTGATGTTGAAGCGCAGGGCCTTGAGCAGTTCAATAATTTTTTCTCTTTCCGCGGCGGTAATCTGATGCGCCTGCTTTTCCGTACCAATCCCCATTATCTCTATAAAGGGATCGATCATCTTCGCGGGCAGATATTCTTTGATGATGCCGGTGATTTTTCTTTTACCGGATTTGTCCAGATCGCGCTGTAGGCGCTTGCGTAATTGTCCCGTGGTCAACGCCGGTTTTAAATCTATTAATACGGATACAGGACCATTTTCCAGAGCTTCCACAACAGCAAGGCTCATGAGCAATATAATCGGGCCGCCCAGACCAAAATGTGTAAAGAGCATTTCCCCAAAGCGGCTTTCCACAACCGGCGGACGGGGTGATTTTTTTTCTCCACGGCCATAGCTGCAGTGGGGAGTGAGCGAAGCATCGATGGCAGAGGCTTCACCCTGAAAAGCCGTCGCGCGGACATTGCGCAGGCTAACACCCTGCATGGATTTGGCCAAATTCTGTTCCTGCACTATCAGCGGCACCAGTGCCGGTTTGAGCTTCACAATGCTGTGTCCCAGTTGCCTGCTCATTTTATAACCATCACCGGTAGAGCCGGTTTCAGGCCAGGAGGAGCCGCCTGTGGCCATAATAACCGCGGAAGAGCGATAAGTTCCGTTTTGAGTCTGGACAAGATAAATGCAGTTATCTTGAAAATAGACCACGGTTACCTGCGTATTTAATTCGATCTGGACTTTGCCTGCGGCCAGATATTTTTTAAATACTCTCACGACATCATGAGCATCATCGGAAACGGGAAAGATTCTTCCGCCCCGTTCCAATTTTGTCGGGAGCCCTTGGCGCGTAAGAAAGTCCAGCAATTCAGGGCGGAAAAACCGATGAAAAGCGCCGTAAAGAAAACGGCCGTTAATTCCATACATGGCAATGAAATCTTTTAATTCGGCGGAATTTGTTAAATTGCAACGCGTTTTGCCGCTAACGAGAATTTTTTTGCCGATGCTGCCGGTTTTTTCCAGAAGTAAAACTTTCGCTCCCAACTCGCCTGCGCGGCCCGCGGCCATGAGGCCTGCCGCGCCGCCGCCAACAATTATAACATCAGCATCTATTTTTTCGTCGGTCCTCATCAAATTGCGTACCCACCTTTAAAATTTGCGTAGCACGAAAAACCTTGGCCGGTCAATCATGGAAATGAAGCGGCCTTATCTTGTTATATTATCGAGCTTATGCTAAAGCCTAATTAATTTCGAAAACAAAGACAGGGGCGCTTAACTTTGCCAGTACCGACAAATTTAATAACTCTTACAACCCGAATATTTCTTCAGGTTCGACCCATCACTCATCAGTATCTGCAGGGCTGGAAAAATATTGCCCAAAAGATTCCCGATCCCGAATTACGCTGGCAGGCGCAGCTGAGTATTTCCACTAAGACATTTCACTGCGAAGGAGGTTCGATTTACGGGCTTTTGGCCGGAAACCGATACAAAGAGGCCATTAAATTTATTGTTGCGTACCAAACGATCAGTGATTATCTGGATAATCTTTGCGACCGAAGCACCTCGCTCGATCCCGACGATTTTCGCGCATTGCACGAAGCTATGCTGCATGCCCTCACTCCGGATGCCAAGTTATCATCTTATTACCGGTTCCGACAGGAGCAGGATGACGGCGGCTACCTGGCAGCGCTGGTGCAAACCTGCCGGGATGTATTGCGAAACTTATCCAATTATAGAATTGCCGCCTCAACCGTGCTCGACCTGGCCGGCTTCTATTTTGATTTGCAAGTCCACAAACATGTAAAAAGCGAGGAGCGCCTGCCCAGGCTTCAGGCATGGTTTGATCAAAACAAGAGCCGGTTACCCGAAATGACCTGGTATGAATTCGCGGCCTGCGCCGGTTCTACCTTAGGAATTTTCAGCATTGTTTCCCTTTTGTTCAATCCCAATACATCTTCCGAGCTTATCTCTAAAATCAAACAAGCTTACTTCCCCTGGGTTCAGGGATTGCATATTCTCCTAGATTATTTGATTGATCAGGAAGAAGATCGCCGAGGTCATGATTTGAATTTTTGTTCTTATTATCCGGACAGCGAACTTCTAGCCAAAAGGCTAATTTATTTCTACCGGCAGGCACAGCAGAGCATTGCCGGGTTACCTTTCCCTGAATTTCACCGTTTGATCAACCGTGGCCTGTTGAGTATTTACCTTTCTGATAACAAAGTTTCACAGCAAAAAGAAGTTCGTAAGATTTCAAGGAAATTGCTGAGTATTGGCGGGGCAAAAGCTATTTTCTTTTACCTTCATTGCTGGATTTACCGGCGCCTTCCTTAACGGCTAAATGGTTTATATTATGTTTAGAATCATGAACAACTCGGATAATCCTTAATAATTCTGAAGAATTATTCTCCACTACTGGGGAATTATTCCCCACTAAT
>DLME01000186.1 GCA_002479215.1 Syntrophaceae bacterium UBA7544 | reverse complement strand
AACAAGTTCATGCAATCAATCAGCTCAAGGAATCGAGTACATGCAAAGTAATATATCTGGAACACAGCTCCCTGTCAAGTCAGTCAATACTAACGAATACATAATTCTTCGCCCTGAGCGCGACAAACACGATCGCAGATCTCAAAAAAGAGATTACAAAGAGCGCGCTCACCTTAAAACCCTAGGTATTGAGCCCCCAAAAACTAAAAGAATAAACAGAAAGCATCGTCGTGTTGTAAGAGATTTGGCCAACTCTATATATGCACTCACTTCTTCCGGAAAGCGTGACTATCGAACAACATATGAAGATTTAGCCAGAATGGATTCCAAGTTAGGCGGGAAAAGACCATCTACATCTGCAATTCGGGACAGATTAAAAGTTCTGTTAGCCATTCAAATTGATGGCCAGCCCATTCTTAAAACCCGACGCGCCCCTCGTGGGATCATCCTGACCATTCAAAATAGAGAAAGTTATAAAACTTGGACTGATGCCGAAACCAAGGCCATCCATGAGCTTTCCCCATTGCTTTATGGTGACCTGGATAGGATAGAAAAGGTCAATAAATTGACGGGGTACAAATTCTGTAGATCACGGGTACAAATTCCGTCGTTGCATATAAATAGGGTATTTACTCAAGGAGATATCCCTGTGGCCAGGGAGGCTTCGCCTGTGGATAACTCTGTCAAACATAAAGAAAGAGCACCAACTACAGATAAGGCGGCTCAATTCACTCATTCAGCCATGAAGAAATACAACGAACTTCGAGCTCTCCCTAGAAGAGCCAGACAATCTGCCTATGAATTCATCTATGCCAAGGTCTACGCAGCGATGCTAAATCCGAAAACAGAAGACTTAGCAGGGATAGCTCATCATCAAGCTAAAAAATATATTCAGCTTGCCAAGTCGGGGACTGGGTTTGATATGCCTGAGGAAACTTACAGCGCCAAAAAATATCGGGAGGAGAAAGAAAGAAAGAAAGAAAATGAACTTAAATGCGGGCAGCCTATCGTGGATGATTCTCCCCGATTAACTCCCAAAGAATATATTGCCTTGGCAATGCAAAGAGCCGGCGCAAAGAATAGAATGAATTAACTTACTTAGGCTGACAAAGATAAACTGGCTCGCTGCTGGTTGCCCCAGAGAACCAATAAAGCGGGAATGATTTATACCATTATGAGGACTGACTAATGCTTGGTGATTATCTACATTCAATTCAGATGGATTTCCTCCTGAGAGATCACCAGAAATATATCAAACCTCATAATATTTCTAATAAAACGGAGCAAACCATGAAAACACACTCAATCTTGATTGAAGACATGCGCACGGGTCAAATGCAAGTCATGGAGTTCTATGCCTATCAGGCTGCACTGGATGCCAGCGCCAGCAGCAGGAACCAGCTCAGTGCAGCCCTTTAGGGCGGAATCAGAGGAATCCTCGTCATTCATGGCGGGGAGGATGTCAAAATCAAATTCTAGCCATTCAATATCGATAAGCATCAAGGGAATTTGAATTAAGATAAGTTCACAGGGGGATTGTGGCGGGTATTAATATATTGCGATTCATCCTCTGTAATTTCCTTTGTTGACAATCAACCAAGAAAGCCTCATTATTCATTTTCTTTTGAACCAAAGGCAATTTCTTTATGATTAACGATAAAATCAAGGCTGAATATGTAAAAAACGGCCATGGAGTCAGTCCATCTGATTTGACGGCAGAGCAATTTAATAAAATTGGTCATGAAAAAATATCACCCATGAAGGTTATTAGACTTAAATGCCTTGATTGCTGTTGTGGAAGCCCAGTTGAAGTAAAGGCCTGCGTGATGCTTGATTGCCCTCTTTGGCCGTTTAGAATGGGTAAAAATATATGGAGAACTCCTATTTCTGATGAGAGACGCGAAGCATTAAGCATTAGGGCAAAGGCATTGTTTAGCAAAGAAAACTCCCCAGAAACGATTTAAAGAGGTTTAAATGCGAAATGAACAGACATGCAAAGCCAGCGCAATCGAATACTTCACTGAATATCTTGATGGCCTGCTAGGAGAAGATTGTTACGTTCATGACTATGCGCTTATTGGAAATGAGCACTATTGGATTTATTCGACTGAAAGAATGGAGAGAATAAAGGAAGCCTTGATTAAGAAATATAGTGAGTTGCTATAGTTATTTTACTATAGAGTTTTAGTTGATAAAAAAACCAGCCCCTATCAATGGCAGTGGGGCTGGTTGCGTTATTGTGATTGTAGCACCCTGATCAGAAACGGCACTTTCGACCTGTTTTACCATAAATTTTGTAATGTAATCAATATCTTAAACCCCTGATCAAACATTGGATATTTTGCAAGTAAAATAATAAATAACTTGACCAATTAAATATGAGCAAGTAAACTTCTTTATTAACCTAAGGAGTTTAAATGAAATCTAAATCAAATGGCGGACTTGCGCGAGCAGCATCACTTACCCCTGAGAGACGGAAAGAAATTTCATTGTTAGGAGTTGCGGCTAAAAAAGCAAATGCTCTTTTGCCGAGGGCTACGCATGGATCTGTTGATCACCCTATGAAGATCGGAGATTTAGTTATTCCTTGCTATGTCTTAGAAGATGGAATCCGCGTACTTAGCTTAAAAGGTTTCCAAACCTGCATAGGAATGACTTACGGGGGGGGTCGCAATGGAATGAGAAAAATTGCCCTATTAATGCTTAAGCTGCAATCAATGGGAATTGATATACGAGGGTTAGATCAGCGTGCAGATTGTCCAATTCGATTTGTTATACCCAATCAAGGAACTATTGCTGACGGATATGATGCGAGATTATTGCCGGATGTTTGCTCAGTCCTGATCGAAGCGCATCAGAAAGGTAAACTAGGCCCAAGATTAAGTAAATTGGGAGAAAGAGCGGCTTTTCTTCAGCATGGCTTTGCTACTCTAGGAATCATTGCTTTGGTCGATGAGGCCACCGGATTTCAGCGTAATCGAGAAAAAGACGCACTAGCTAAAATACTTGAGGCTTTTGTCGCTAAAGAGCTTCAACCCTATGTTAAAAAATTTCCCGCCGAATACTACGAGGAACTATTCAGGCTAAGAGGATTAGAATTTGATGCTTCATCTGTTAAGCGACCGCTTTATTTTGGTCATCTCACCAACGATATTATTTATCGGCGACTTGCTCCTGGTGTATGGAAAGATATTAAGACCAAAGTAAAAAGAAATACAGATGGAAAATCAGCTTTTCATCTTCATAGAATGTTGAGCCCAACGATTGGAGAGCCTGCATTGAATCATCTGATCAACAAAGTCACCACCATCATGCAATTAAGCGAAACATGGCAAGACTTCAAAATTAAGCTAGATAGGCTTGCCCCTGCCTTTGAAGAAACTATGCAATTGCCTTTAGAGCTCGAGGGTGATACAGGGAGAGGAATATAATAAAAAGGCGCCCAAATAAGGGCGCCGATAATAGCTATTTCACCGGATCTGGCAAATCCGAGTCAATCTTCTTAGCGTAGTCGATTAAATCCTTGATTGCTTGCTGGTCAAAGGGGGTTTTACGGGTGCATTCCAGCCCTTTATCATAAGTTTTTCCCGTCCACGTGATTTCATAAATATAACCGGATTGCTCATCTCCCTGCCCGCTTTTTGTGGTGGGCTTATTATTTATTTCATAAGTTGTAAAGTTTGGATCATATTTGATTATTAAATACATTCGCGCCGTTGTCGGATTAGACCCGATTTTCTCAACTGAATGCCTGCATGTTCCAAAAGTATCATGCAAAAAATACCCAGTTACGCCAGTCCATAGATGATTCTTACTCTGATACTTGTCCGGTGTTTCTGTTCCTGATGGAACATATCCTAATATGTGGTCTTGAGGAACCGATGAAAGCCCAGCATAGGTAAAATTTAAAGGAAATCCTTTGGTACTGGCCCGCAGCATTTCGTAGTATGGGTCGTCAGCGGTCTCAATTAGTCCCTTATATCTTCTTTGTTCAACTTCTTTCAAACCGACGGCAGCTTCCGAGTATTCCTTATAATATCCATAAGCGTCAATTTGACGGCGTCTTTCTTTAAAATTTTCTTTCTGCTCATCATTATAACCTTGAAATCTTTTTTCTTCTGCCTCCTTTTCTGACATTATTACGTAACTAGGAGGGGTTGCTGATTCTTCAGTATTTATTAGATCGCTAGCAAATAAATTTGTTGCAAATAACATCGTAGAAATTATAATAGCTTTTTTCATTTAAATATCCTTTTGTATAAACTTACCAATTCCACCAGCCATCATATATGTTGCAGCCTTCCGCGCGTGTAATGTACGTTTTGATTTTTTTTGTATCCTGATCTGTTATATCATGAACACCATCCACAACCCATCCAGAAACGCTCTCGCCATAGTGTACGGCGGCTGAACGTCTCCCGACTTCCGATTTTGTGAGTATTTCATGTGACTTTTTACCATCTCTCGTCCAATGCGTACTTTTAGTTTGAAAAAGCCGGGGCTTTGTCCAATCCCA
>DLME01000106.1 GCA_002479215.1 Syntrophaceae bacterium UBA7544 | reverse complement strand
CTGCAAAGGATTTTTCTTGTGATACGCGGTAAGATTTTTGCCAATAAGCTCTTCGAGTTGATTGGCAAAATAGGCGGAAATAACAGTTGTGTCGTCACTATCCAGAAGAAACGCTTTTTTGCTGGAAAACAAATTTTCCAGCGCTTCCCGGATTTTCTTGGCGTTGATACCCAGACGAAAGGCCACGCCGCGTAAATTGATGCCTGTAAAGCCGGTCCGTTCGAGAATCACGGAGATTTTCTCCGGCAGTGTTCCGGTTTGTAATAAATTCAACTCATCGATAATCTTGCTGTTAAGTCTTTTATGTTTTGCCGGAAGCGGATCGATTATTTGACCGCCGCCAATAGTTGTAATCGGCGAGTAGCTGCGCAGGACAAAGCGGTCGCCGGCAACGACAACATCCTTATCGGCTAAAACCAATTGAGCAAAGGCCTTTTGGCTGGGGGCAATCTCATCTTTCTCCAATAAGATTACTCGGGCGATAATTTCGCTTGTGCCGGTGTGCAGGCGGATAAGAGTTCTATTTTTGAGATTTTTGGAATTAGAGGAGAGGAATTCGACAAAAACATCTAGGCGCTGTGACGGCCGGATAGTTTCCGGACGCGCAAGAATATCGCCGCGTTTAATAGCGGATTTTTCAATTCCCTGAAGGTTAATGGCCGTGCGTTGACCGGCCCAGGCTTCTTCCACAGGTTGATTATGCACTTGGATGCCCCTGATACGGGCGGCAATTTCTTCGGGGAGTATTTGAATATCTTCGCCGGATTTAATACGGTCTGATACCAGCGTGCCGGTAACGACGGTGCCGAATCCTTTCATCGTGAATACACGGTCTACTGGTAGACGGAAAATGCCGGAGTCTGCTTTTTCAGGGATGTTATTGATTGTAGCTTCCAGAGCCTTGATGAGATTGTCCAACCCCTTTTCTTTGAGAGCCGAAACAGGCACGATAGGCGCGCCTTCCAGAAAACTTCCCCGAAGAAATTCGCTAATCTCGGATTGGACCAACTCCAACCAGTCTTTTTCCACCAGATCAATTTTAGTCAGGGCAATGATACCTTTGGATATTCCCAAAAGCGAACAAATATGCAGATGCTCTTTTGTCTGCGGCATAATGCCTTCATCCGCGGCAATAACCATCATGACTAAATCAATCCCCGCTGCGCCCGAAACCATATTTTTGATGAATTTTTCATGGCCGGGGACATCCACAATGCCAAGGGTTTGCCCGGAAGGCAAGTTAAGTGAGGCAAACCCCAATTCGATAGTGATGCCCCTTTCCTTTTCCTCTTTCAAGCGGTCGGTATCAATGCCGGTAAGCGCTTTAATTAACGCAGTTTTTCCGTGGTCGACGTGACCCGCTGTGCCGAGAACAAAGTGCTTCATGTTTTTGCCCGCTTAAATTAGATTCAATGATGTTGAGAAATAACAAACTCCTCACGATTTCACAACATTATATTTAATATATTTACTATCAATTTTTTGATGAATAAAAAAGTGTTCTGATCCCGGAAAAGAATCGATTATTTAATTCTTGAAAATGCAAGGGAGAATTGTTAGAAACTAAAACAAGAGGTGCCCATCTGCGATTACTTGGTCTGGATTATGGTGAAAAAAGAATTGGCGTAGCCATATGTGATGAATTGGGGCTCACCGCTCAGGGCTTACCCACGATAATTAGAAAAACTAAAAAGCATGATTTGGAGATTTTGAAAAATCTGATCAATGATTATAATGTAGAGAAAATTGTAATCGGTTATCCGGTAAAGATTGACGGTTCCGAAGGTATCCAATGCGACAAAGTCAATCGTTTTGCCGCTCTCTTGGATACGACTTTTTCTCTTCCTGTTCTCAAATGGCCGGAAGCATTATCTACCAAAGAAGCCGAAGAAATACTGATTAACTCCGGCATTCACTGGAAAAAAAGAAAAGACAAGGTGGATAAACTGGCCGCTTGCCTAATTCTGCAGGGTTATCTGGATTCCGCCACAAAATAATTTTGAAAATTAATCCCATGGAAAAAATTAAAGAATCGAAGAAAAAAAATATTGCTAAAAAACCCCGTAAAACGCTCCAGCCGGCGGATAAGGGTAAACGAAAAACAGAGATAAAGAAGAAGCACTCTACTGCATTTAAGTTTTTTGAATTGCCCCGTATTGTCTGGCGTGTGCTTAAATATGTTGTCCTGTTTTTTGCCGCAGTTTTTATTTTCTTTTTTGTTTTGCTGATAAGTTATTCGGTTACTTCCATTGATAACAAAAATACAACTGTTCTGGTCGATATACCAACAGGCTCCAGCTTTCTAAAAGTTACGGAAATACTTAATGGTGTGGGATTGGTTAATAGCCGCTTTTTCTTTTATAGCTTGGCGATAACGAAAAGAGCCACGCGTAACATCCGCGCCGGTGAATATGAATTCAACACTTCTCTTACTCCGGCGGCAGTAATTGACAAACTGATCCGTGGAGAAATTAAAACTTATCTGGTGACTATCCCCGAAGATTTTTCTATGAAGGAAATTGCTGCGCGGTTGGAGTATTTTAAGCTGATTGATGATGAAACTTTTTTTGAACTGGCTCAGGATGAAAGTTTTTTAGTATCTTTGGGTATTATGTCTGATTCTATAGAAGGTTATCTGTTCCCGGATACTTATATTTTTAACCGTTCGATGAGCACGCGACAAATAATGAAAATAATGGTCAGTCAGTTTTGGAAAAAAGTTACACCCGAAATGGTTAAAAAGGCGGAAGAACTGGGATTTAACATTAATCAGTTTGTTACCTTTGCCTCTATTGTTGGAAAAGAATCGGGTGCTGATGCGGAAAAACCTCTGATTTCAGCCGTATTTCACAATAGGCTCAAAAAGAAAATGCGCCTACAAAGTGATCCGACAGCAGTTTATGATTTGGAAGATTTTGACGGTAAAGTCCTAAAGAAACATTTAAAAAGAAATTCACCCTATAACACTTATATTATCAATGGCTTGCCGCCTGGTCCTATTGCCAATCCCGGATGGACTTCTTTAAATGCCGCGCTGTATCCTGCTCCCGTAAAATATCTTTATTTTGTTTCAAAGAAAGATGGCACGCACTTTTTTTCAGATTCTTTAGATATGCACAATCAAGCGATCAATCGTTATCGCTCCATAAAATAGTAAGGTAATATAATAATTTAAAACGATTAGTGTGAACAAAAGTTATAATTATTTTGTAATTAAAAAAGGTGATTATCGGCTTGACAAAGGAGGCCGATAATGTATAATACTAGCACAAATGAAAAATTTACAAACAAGTTTTTTAGTGGTAATTACTTACCTTGGCTTGAAAATCCTTTTAAGTTGTGGAGCCTTATGGAAATTTTACAGATTCATGCAGAAGGACTTATAGCTTTAGGACGTATATTTGGGCAACATTCCGAATATATGAGAATAGGGGGTAGCTCACCTAAACAAAAAGAAAATTTGATAGAAACCGTTAAATTGACAGCAAGTCAGTGTGCTAAATTAAATTTACCAATTTCAGAAAAACTCTGGTCGAATGCGATTCAAAATCCCCCACAGAGCCATCGAGAATTGGAAATATTGATCGGCGCAATTACCGAAGAGATTAGTTCACAGTTATTTTTTTTCATTCCTTCATCAAATGCTAATTATTATGATTGGGAACTTATAGAGAAAATAATATCTTCTTTCCCCAATGCGTCAAAAGAATTAATGAGGGCAAGTAAATGTTACACAAAAGGCGAGCATACAGCCTGTGTTTTTCATACAATGCGTGCAACTGAAATAGGTTTGCGGGCACTGGCGTCTCATTTAAATATCGCTTTCTCATTTGAGATTACTCTTGCGCAGTGGAATGAACTAATAACCAAAATTGAGACTGCAATAACAGCACAACAGAACCTTCCTAAAAGCGAGGCAAGAGATAAAGAACTAAAATTTTGTTCCGAGGCTGCCTCTCAATTTCGATATTTTAAAAACGCTTATCGCATATTTGTCGCTCATGCCAGAGAAAGTTATGATGAAGATCAGGCATTGAAAATAATGCAAGGGACTGGCGATTTTATTATAAGCCTTTCAACCAAACTAAAAGAACCAGAGGAGTAAAAAAACAATGACCCCCACATACAAAGAATACGTTTTTGACTTTGCAGATTTAAAATTATTAAGTGCTGTTTGTTTAAATTGTCATGCAGAAACAATTTTTGATATGACAACGGCGTTTAATAAGGTTCCAAAATCCTGTCCATTTTGCTATGAAGATTTTTCACCCTTTTTTACGGAGGCTCTAACCGCTTTCTATACGGCGTATAAGCAATTTACAGCACAAAACGCTAAGGCATCTGCTCGGATAAGAATACGCCGCGAATTGACTGTTTCTGAGTTTTAGCAACTCGTCCCTAAAACCCTATCCATCATGTTGAATTGGTCACGGTTATTGAAGCGATAGGCAAATTCATTGAGATAGAGAGGAAGGTATTTAGCAGAAACTTTATGAAATGTTCCATAGATGGCACGTTTAAATAATGACCAAACATTTTCTACGCCGTTGGTATGGATAACGCCGTCGTTATCATATTTAACGTAAGTTTCAGAATGGTTGACAGTACTATGAACAAATTCAGAACTATCAAGCCACAAGTAAGAAGTGAACTCGTCGGTATTGAGATTAGAGCCGGGAGCTACGTTATCGCGTATAAACTGTTTCAAGGTGCTGGCTTTCACATTATTAACCGCTTTCATACGGAGTTTGCCTGATGTCCGCTCTTTTATTGCAATTACGGGAATTTTATTGGAGGCTCCGCGCCCGCGCCGACCTTTTCCTTTGCCACCTATATAAGTCTCGTCAACTTCGCAAATACCAGAGAACTTATGACAAAAATCGTCATCTTCCTGCATAGCAATGCGGATGCGGTGCGCCATGTACCAAGCTGTTTCGTAAGAAGTAGAAAGTTGACGTTGCAGTTGTTTTGCGGATACGCCTTTTTTAGATGAACATATAAGATATATCGCCAAGAACCATTTAGTCAAAGGTAAATGAGAATCATGGAAAATAGTGCCAGTAGTCACAGAATATTGATAGTGGCAATCTACACACTCATAAAGAGAGCGTTCTTTGCCTGTTTTTCCCGTAGCTTTGAATTTCATAATGCGCTTACCTTCACAGCGAGGGCATATAAGCTCTTTTGGCCAGCGTATTTTTTCAAAGTGGGCAATACATTTTTCTTCGGTGTTAAATTTATCAATAACATCGAAAAGGGAAGTTTGTTTATTCATAGTGAAGCTCCTTGTTTCAGTATTTGACTATAAGATAGCACTTAATTAATACTTTGTCAAGGAGATAATCACCTTAAAAAAATTAGAAATATACTTTAAGTATTTTATTTGCGGTTTTAGTTTGTCATTTTGTCAATTCAAAATTGTTTCTGTTCCGCTTCTCCTATTTTCCTAGTGATTTTATGTTTTTTTATTAAAAAAAGTTAAATTTTTCTCTTGACAAAGGCATTTTCCGCCTTTATAGTTGGCCACGTGGAGTAAAGTGGCTTATTGTGGAGGTTAGTAGTGTCTGTTTTTCGAGGCCAGTATCATCATAACATTGATGAAAAGGGAAGAATCATTTTCCCGTCCAAATTTCGCGATGTTTTTGCGGAGAAATATGACAATCGCATGGTTATCACCAACTGGGACGACTATTTGATGATTTTTCCGTACAATGAATGGCGCATCATTGAGGAAAAAGTATCTCATCAGTCTATTTTACGCAAAGAAGTGCGAGCGTTTCAACGTTTTTTCATGTCCGGAGCGATAGATTGCAATCTGGATAACCAGGGAAGGGTGCTTATTCCGCCGGCGTTGCGCGAATACGCCAATCTAGAAAAAGATATTATTCTGGCCGGCATGATTAAAGTAATTGAGATTTGGTCGAAAGATCGTTTTGAAAATGAAATGAAAAAAACCGGCGGCGATATTGACAAGTTCAGTGACTTCATGGCTGATTTGGGAATTTAAGCCATGAATGCCGAATTCTACCACGAGCCGGTAATGGTCAAAGAAGTTATTGCTTCGCTTTTGGTTAATAAAAAGGGAATTTATGTTGATGGCACCGTCGGTGGGGGAGGTCATTCTTACGCAATATTAAAACAAACAGATTCGTTTTTGGTGGGGATTGACTGTGATGACGAAGCCCTGCAAGCCGCAGAAAAAAAGCTAGAGGAGTTTGGAGAACGGAAAATTCTGACGAAGGCTAATTTTGCTGATTTGGGCAAAGTACTAGAAAGTTTGAATATACAAAAAGTTGATGGCGTTCTTCTGGATCTCGGCGTTTCTTCGCATCAACTGGATAGGCCCGAAAGAGGTTTTAGCTTCAATCAACAGGCGCTGCTCGATATGCGGATGGATCGCAGCTTACAGTTGAGTGCTTACGATGTTGTCAATAGTTTCGCAAAAAGTGAACTGAAAAGAATTATAAAATCTTATGGGGAAGAAAAGATGGCCGGGAGAATAGCTAAGGCAATATCGATCAAAAGACAGTTATCGCCCATTGAAACAACGGCACAGCTGGCAACGGTAGTTGTTTCTTCTATGCCCGCTAAATTAAAATGGCAAAAAATTCATCCCGCTACAAAAACATTTCAAGCTATAAGAATTGCAGTCAACAAAGAGTTGGATAACATAAAACCGGCCATTGATGATGCTACCGAAGCGTTAAAATCCGGCGGACGCCTTTGTGTTATATCCTTCCATTCACTGGAAGATCGTATTGTAAAGAATGAATTTAGAGCTTTGGCCGGAGGTTGTGTCTGTCCCAAGGATATACCGTTTTGCGTATGTGAAAAAGAAAAGAAGCTTAAGATTATAACCAGAAAAGCGCTGACTCCTTCGGCAGAAGAAATCAAAGCTAATCCTCGAGCCCGTAGTGCTAAGTTGCGTGTAGCGGAGAGGTATTAAAATGACACAAACTG
>DLME01000052.1:10777-10990 GCA_002479215.1 Syntrophaceae bacterium UBA7544 | reverse complement strand
CAAGCTAAAGAATATGGTTTGATTGATGAAATTATAATTCGTAAGCCGGCGTCCGCAGCAAACACAAAAAAAGGAGAATTAAGTGATAAAGAAAAGTAAAGATAATCGAATGGGGCAGGGCATGCTTTTTTGTTCTTTTTGCGGAAAAATGCAGAGCGAAGTGCGAAAACTGGTTGCCGGTCCTACAGCATATATCTGCGACGAGTGCATCGA
>DLME01000052.1:0-10718 GCA_002479215.1 Syntrophaceae bacterium UBA7544 | reverse complement strand
TATATCTGCGACGAGTGCATCGAGCTTTGCCGTTATATTATTGAAGAAGAAGAAGATAAGACAATAGAGAAAGATTCCAAAAATGGTTTGCTGCAACCAAAAGAAATCAAGAAATATCTGGATCAATACGTAATTGGTCAGGATAAGACCAAGAAGATACTTTCGGTTGCCGTTTATAATCATTACAAAAGATTGTTTTCCAACGTTGATTCCGACGGTATAGAGATTCAAAAAAGCAATGTGCTTCTAATCGGGCCTACAGGTTCGGGAAAAACACTCCTGGCGAAAACACTGGCGAAATTCCTCAATGTTCCTTTCACTATCGCCGATGCTACAACTTTAACTGAGGCCGGCTACGTCGGAGAAGACGTGGAAAACATTATTTTAAGTTTGTTGCAAAATGCCGATTATGATGTGGCCAGGGCATCCAAAGGCATTGTTTATATCGATGAGATAGACAAAATTGCGAAGAAATCCGGAAATCCTTCCATAACCAGAGACGTTTCCGGTGAAGGCGTCCAGCAGGCGTTATTAAAAATTATGGAAGGAACAATGGCCAATATCCCGCCCAAAGGCGGCCGTAAGCATCCCCAGCAAGAATTTATTCAGGTGGATACAACAAATATTTTATTTATATGCGGCGGAGCGTTTAATGATTTAGAAAACATCATTTCCAAGCGATTGGGAGTAAATGCGATGGGCTTTGGCGCCGACATTAAAAGTAAAAAAGAAAAAAGATCCGGTGAATTACTTGCCGAAACGCGGGCGGAAGATTTATTGAAGTTTGGATTAATACCAGAATTCATCGGCCGTTTACCGGTTATCGCCACGCTGGATGATTTGGATGAATCGACTTTGATTCGAATTTTAGTGGAACCCAAGGACGCTATTATCAAGCAGTATAAAAAATTATTCGCCTTGGAAAATGTGACTTTGAAATTTACGGACGGGGCTCTACGCGCTGTAGCCAAGTTATCAATGGAGAGAAAATCAGGTGCGCGCGGCCTGCGCTCCATACTAGAAAATACAATGCTGGAAGTCATGTATGATATACCTTCTCAGAGCGATATCAAGGAATGCGTTATTAGTGAAGACGTGGTTTTAAAGAAAGAAAAACCGATTTTAATTTACGAAGGAAAATCTGAATCTGCTTAAGAAATATACGGGAAAAATATGTTTGAAGAAAAAAAACTAGATGACCAGGAAAAAACGATGGTGATGCCGCTTTTGCCTTTGAGAGACGTTGTGGTCTTCCCACATATGATCGTCCCTTTGTTTGTCGGCCGCGAAAAATCGATTGCCGCGCTGGAATCGGCAATGAAGTATGAGAAAGGTATTTTCATGGTTGCTCAGAAAAATGCCAAGAAAGATGATCCGAATCAGGAAGATATTTATAATATCGGTACAATCGGTATTATCATTCAACTTTTGCGCTTGCCAGACGGGACGGTCAAAGTACTGGTTGAAGGAAAAACCCGCGGTGTCATAAAGGAATATTTACAAAATAATGATTTTTTTCTGGTCAAAGTAAATGAGATTGAAGATATTGATGATCAAAATGATGTCAAAAAGCAAGCACTAATACGCAGTATCAAAGAATCTTTTGAGCTTTATCTGAAACTCAGCAAAAAAATTCACGTGGAAATGATGGGAACAATTGCCGCTATTGAAGACGCCTCCAAGCTTGCCGATGTTGTAATTACCCATATTAATGTGAAACTGGAAGATAAACAAAAAATTATAGAGATCTTCAATATCGGTGAACGTCTGGAAGCAATTTATTCACTGATGCTTTCCGAAATAGAAATCCTGCAGGTTGAGGAAAAGATAAAGCGGCGTGTTAAAAAGCAGATGGAGAAAACGCAGAAGGATTATTATCTCAATGAACAAATGCGGGCTATTCAGAAGGAAATGGGAGAAAAAGACGATTTTCGTAATGAAGTAGTCGAACTGGAAAAGCGTTTAAAGCAAAAGAAGATGTCCGAAGAGGCTACGAAAAAAGCCCGGCAGGAAATTAAAAAATTACAAATGATGGCACCTATGTCCGCCGAGGCTACGGTTGTCAGAAATTATATTGACTGGTTGTTGGATATGCCCTGGTCGGATAAAACGGAGAATAAATATACCTTGAAAGAATCGGAAACTATTCTGGAAGAGGATCACTACGGATTGAAAAAAGTCAAGGAGCGCATTATTGAATATCTTGCCGTTCAATCGTTGGTAAAGAAAAACAAAGGTCCGATTTTATGTCTGGTTGGTCCTCCCGGGGTGGGTAAAACGTCTATTGCCAAATCGGTGGCCAGAGCCACAAATAGGAAGTTTGTACGTATTTCTCTGGGAGGCGTTCGCGACGAAGCAGAAATCCGCGGCCATCGCCGTACATATATAGGGGCTATGCCGGGAAAAATTATCCAGTCTTTGAAAAAGGCCGGTTCCAACAATCCCGTTTTCTGTCTGGATGAAGTGGATAAGCTCAGCTCCGATTTCAGAGGAGATCCCTCCTCAGCGCTGCTGGAGGTTCTTGATCCGGAGCAAAACTTCGCTTTTAACGATAATTATCTGGATGTGGATTATGATTTGTCCGACATTATGTTCATTACAACGGCAAATATTTTACAGACAATTCCTCCTCCTCTGCAGGATAGAATGGAAGTAATAAGAATAGCGGGATACACAGAACAGGAAAAATTGCAGATAGCGATAAAGTTTTTGATTGCGAAGCAAATGGAAGCGAATGGTTTATTGGCCGAAAACATTGAATTCACCAAAGGAGCATTGCTTAGAATTATACGCCAATACACACGGGAAGCCGGTGTGCGAAATCTGGAACGTGAAATTGCTTCCATCTGCCGCAAAGTTGCTAAAGAAATAGTCAGCAACGGCAACAAGAAAAAATTAGTTATTACTTCCAAGTCTATCGTCAAATATCTAAGTGTACCCAAGTTCCGTCACGGGGAAACAGAGGGGAAGAATGAAGTTGGTTTGACAATTGGTTTAGCCTGGACAGAGGTCGGCGGGGAGCTATTGTCTATTGAAGCTTCCATCATGGAAGGTACGGGCAAGATGGTAATGACCGGAAAATTAGGCGACGTAATGCAGGAATCTGTTCAGGCCGCGTTGACTTATATTCGGGCTCGCGCGGAAAGATTCGGCCTACCCAAGAATTTTTATGAGAAAATTGACATTCATGTTCATGTCCCGGAAGGAGCGATTCCTAAAGATGGCCCATCCGCGGGCATTGCGATGGCTACATCTATTGCATCGGCGCTGATGAAGAAAAAAGTACGTGCCGATTTAGCCATGACTGGTGAAATTACATTGAGGGGCAGGGTTTTGCCGATAGGTGGATTAAAGGAAAAGATTCTAGCCGCTCATCGGGGTAACATCAAAATGGTCATTATTCCGAAAGATAATGAAAAAGATTTAGTGGAAGTTCCGCAAAATGTGCAAAATGCTCTGGAGATAGTTTTTGTCGAGCATATAGATGAAGTATTAGATATTGCTTTTTTGAAGGATGATGAAAATTTCGGTGCAACAGTCGAACCGAACATGGCGGTAAGTCCTCAGTCGGTAAATTAATTGTTTTCATTTTTTTTAGAACTTGACAATAAATCTCAATGTTGCTAGAAGCCTCACAGCGTTTTTGATGAATTGCGGGCGGGTAGCTCAGCTGGGAGAGCGCCACGCTTACACCGTGGATGTCACAGGTTCGAGTCCTGTTCCGCCTACCATAAATGTTAATTCAACGAACTGTAATTTAAATTATAATGATTTTTGGGGGTCGTAGTTAAGTTGGTTATAACGCCGGCCTGTCACGCCGGAGGGCGTGGGTTCAAGTCCCATCGGCCCCGCCAGAAAATCAAAGGGAGTCAGCTTTTATGACGACTCCCTTTTTTTTGTCCAATGGCTTGCTTTTTAGATGTTGTTCATATAAAGTTCTAAGCAATTTATTAACTTCCATAAAAAATTAGGATGGCAAGAGGGAAAAGAATCAATTATGGATTATGAAGGATTAATAATAAGGCCGCCCAGTGAAGCTTATAGCCTGCTATTACAAGTCACTGTCGGTTGTTCGCATAATAAATGCACATTTTGTGGAACTTATCGCCAAAAGAAATTCAAGATAAAACCTTTGGAGCAAATTAAGAAGGATTTACAGGAAGCCCGAAATTTCGGAAATGTGAAGAAAGTATTTTTGTGCGACGGTGATGCCTTGATAATACCGCAGCCGCGTCTGGAAGAGATACTAAAGCTAATTAATAACAACCTGCCCAATATTGAACGCATTGGAACATATGCCAATGCTAAAAGCATTTTAAGAAAACCTATTGATGAGCTTAAAAAACTAAAAGAGATGGGTCTGAAAATAATCTATTTAGGTGTAGAAACGGGAAATGTTGAATTGCTGCAAAAAATACATAAGGGTGTAACTTACGAACAAATGGTCGCGGCAGCACGCCGTGTAAAAGAAGCGGGCATAGCACTCTCTGTTACAGTACTATTAGGAATAGGCGGGATAGAGAAGAGCGTTGAACACGCATTGGATACTGCCCGAATTTTGAGCGATATTGATCCGGATTATGTGGGCGCGCTTACTTTGATGCTCGTTCCACATACTCAATTATATGAGGATTACATGGCTGGATGCTTTATTTTACCGGATAAATTTGGTTATATTCGCGAGCTTTATTTGATAATTTCCAATTCCAATTTTACAAATTGCTATTTTACTTCCAATCATGTTTCCAACTATTTACCGATAAAGGCTTATTTACCTCGGGAGAAAGAAAAAATATTGAAAATGATCGGTTCGGTCATAGAAGAAAAAAATGTAAGTCGCATGAGACCGGAATATTTGCGCGGTTTATAATTTAAGGAGAAATATTTTTAAATATGATGGAAATATTCTCTAAACTATTTTTCTGGCGCAACTCCAAATATATCAAAAAGGAAATTGAAGCAGTTTTGTCCAAAGCGCAAAAACATGGCTTGATGGATTTTTCATCCCGTGAAATAATCGAAAATATTTTAGAGTTTACACATATTTTAGTTCGCGAGATAATGATTCCGAGAACCCAGATCGTCGCTGTGAGCACAGAGGCGACAACTGAGGAAATCATAAAGGAAGCAATCGAATCGCGGCATACGCGCATACCTGTTTATCGTGGAACAATCGATAACATTATTGGTATTCTGAATGTCAAGGATTTGCTTAAATTCTGGTCAAAAGAAATTACAAAAGAAGATATATTAACTCAGCTAACCAAACCATATTATATTCCGGAAACAAAAAACACCCATCTGTTGTTTTATGAATTCAAAGAAAATAAAAAACATATAGCCATTGTCATTGATGAATATGGAGGAACATCAGGTCTGGTCACGCTGGAGGACCTGCTCGAAGAAATTGTCGGCGAAATTCGTGACGAACATGAAGCGAATACGGATACAGATGGAATTTTGCAATCAGCGGATGGTTCCCTTATAGTCGATGGACGAACGGAAATCGAAAAAATTGAAGAATATTTAAATATTAGTCTGGAAAAAGGAAGATATGAGACTCTCGGCGGTATGATCCTAAACGCGACCAGAAGAATTCCTCTGATTGGCGAAACATATCAAATAAAGGGACTGGAAATTACAATCGAAAATGCCGACGAACGCAGCATCAAAAAAGTAAAAATCAGAAAACTTCAGACCGATAGTGAAAATGAATAACAAAAACATCTCCGTGAAAAAATTCAATTTCAGTTTTTATAACGAATTATTGGAAAATAAAATTATTTTAGCCTTACTGAGTGGGCTGCTTATATTTTTATCTTTTCCTAAGTATGGCTTTGGCTTAATTGCCTGGGTTTCTTTTATTCCTCTTTTTTTCGCATTGTGGAAGGTCACTTCCCTCAGACAAGGGTTACTTTTGGGTTTTCTCACCGGGATTGCAGGCTATATAGGAATAATATATTGGATTACTTATGTCGTTGTAAATTATGGTTATTTGCCTATATATCTGGGTGTTATTTTGATGTTACTCTTAACCTGCTATTTAAGCATTTACACTGCGTTATTTGCTGCAGCTATCGTTTTTTTCCGGGGAAAGATTCTTTTTTTATTGGCGCCGGCCCTGTGGATTTGCCTGGAATATTGTAAGTCGAATTTTTTAACAGGATTTCCTTGGGAAAATCTTGGCTACTCCCAGTATTTGAATTTCTACCTTATTCAATTTGCCGATGTTTTAGGAGTCTTTGGTTTGTCTTTTTTGATTGTCATGGTTAATGTATCTTTGTTTGATGTTCTGGCGAAAAGATCAAAGAAGGCGATTATATCGGCTACCATGGTCTTTTTAATTTTAGGCAGTGTTTTTATCTACGGTGTTATTAGAGTGAATCATGTTGAAAAAGCGATGGATAATGCGAAAAGCATGGAAGTTGCGTTGATTCAAGGCAATATCGATCAATCAATAAAATGGAACGAAAAATTTCAAAAAGAAACAGTGAATATATACGAACGTCTTTCTTTGCAAAATACTCCGGCAGAAGGGGGATTGTTGGTCTGGCCGGAAACTGCTCTCCCGGTTAATTTTCTGGATATAAATGATTTGCAGAAACAAGTAAAACAGTTAGCAGTCAAGACAAAAAGCTGGTTTATATTCGGTGCAGTAAGTTATTTGCCGAAAAGAGGGTACGCAGATTATTTTAACAGCGCCTACCTTTTGAACCCCGCAGGTGAAAGCAGAGGTCGATATGATAAAGTTCATTTAGTTCCCTATGGTGAATATGTCCCTCTAAGAAATATTTTACCGTTCGTTAAAGGGCTTACTGCCGGAATTGGAGATTTTACAGCCGGAGCTGGATTCTATCCCTTGCTCTTGGACGATAGAAAAATCGGAATTTTGATCTGTTACGAAGGAATTTTGCCTAATGCCGCCAGAATGTATAAAAGAAGATCGGCTGATTTATTGGTAAACATTACTAATGATGCATGGTTTGGCGCGACCTCAGCACCCTTTCAGCACTTTTCCATGTCCTTATTTCGCGCTGTGGAAACCAGACTGTATTTGGTTCGAGCCGCCAATACAGGTGTCTCGGGAATTATTGATCCACGAGGGAAAATAATTGCGCAAACAAAAATATTCCAAAGAGAAGCTTTGAAAGGAAACATAAAATTTGTAAAGATACCGACTTTTTATGCCCAATACGGTGATATAATGGTAGTTATCTGTTTCGTTTTAATTATGCTTTATTTTTTAGTGAGTTGGAAAGGGAGGTTAAAAAATGACAATCGAAAACATACAAGAAACAGTAAATGATTTGAAAAAAAGAATCAAATATATCGGGGAGTGTCTTTGACGTTCCGGAGCTGGAACTAAAAATAAAAGATTTGGAAATATTATCTTTAAAAAAAGAATTCTGGGACAATCAAAATAATGCGCGAGAAATACTCCAAAAAAAGACGAAATTGACTGAGTCTCTGGATAAGTGGAAAAAATTCAAGGAGGAAATAAGAGATATTGAACATCTCTGGGCAATCGCTTTGCAGGAAAAAGACGAACAAGTCCTGCAAGATTTGTCCCTGGAGCTGGATTATTTAAATTCTGCTGTTGGCCAAGAAGAGATAAGAATTATGCTGGCCAGTGAACAAGATCCCATGGACGCAATTGTTTCTATCCATGCTGGAGCGGGAGGAACAGAAGCACAGGATTGGACGGAAATGTTATTACGCATGTATTTGCGCTGGGCCGAAAAGAAAGGATTTGCCACCAAAATCATCGATTGCCAGCCTGGAGACGAGGCCGGCATTAAAAGCGTGTCTTTCACGGTGGAAGGTCAGTACGCTTATGGTTATGCGAAAGCGGAAATCGGCATTCATCGCCTTGTTAGAATCTCTCCTTTTGATGCCGGTGCCCGACGTCATACTTCGTTTGCTTCCGTTTTTGTTTATCCGGAAGTTGACGATGATATAAAGATTGAAATCGATGAAAACGATTTACGCATAGATACCTTCCGTGCTGGTGGAAAAGGCGGGCAACATGTAAATAAAACGGATTCAGCCGTAAGAATCACCCATTTACCTACAAATATAGTTGTGCAATGTCAGAACGAACGATCCCAGCACAAAAACAAAGCGATGGCTATGAAATATCTAAAATCAAGACTCTACGAGAGGGAACTGCAATTGAAGAAGGAAAAGATCAGCGAAGAAAATAAATTGAAGAAGGATATTGCCTGGGGTAGCCAAATCCGGTCTTACATCCTGCATCCGTACAAAATGGTCAAAGATCACCGGACGAATATTGAAAACGGCAATGCTAGCAGAGTCCTTGATGGTGATATTGACGATTTTATCCACGCCTATCTTATGAGTGCGACGGAACATTTTTTACCTAAGGATTTGAAAAATAGCTAGCCGGGAAATTTTGCCCATGCAGGAACTTAAAAGAACGCCGGCCATTGGCAATTAAGCTTAGGGAAAAATTAAAAGTATGATATAAGATATTTGCAAAAGACATTTATCAGTTAAATTAAAAGAAGCATTCCTGCGATGCCTGTTTCGGAAAAAGCTTAAGGAGCTGGTTTAATAATGAGGATTGAAAAATGCTGTGTTGTTTTAACTATAGCGGTTACTTTAATTTTTGCCTTTCCTTTATTCAGTTCTGCTCAAAGTTTAATTGATCAAAATCATGAAGAGAAAGAAAACGCTCCAATCAAGAATTCAGTGATAAAAAAAGGGGATACATCCTTAAAAGAGGAAAACAAAGAGGACAATCAAAAAGAAGACAATAATTCATCAAAGGGAAGTTGGAGAAGTCTGTTCTTTTCTCCCGCCAAAGCGCAAAAAGATAAAAAAGCAGAAGAAGAACAAGATATTATGGAAAAGGCGCTGGATTTACTGGAAGTTGCCGATAATTATTGGGAAAAAGGTGATGTAGAAAATACAATAAATACACTAGATAAAGCTTATGCATTAATCCTTGATGCTGACGGAGATGTGGTTATAGCGCGGCAAAAAGATGATCTGCGATTATTAATATCTAAGCGTTTGTTGTCGGTGTACTCGGCCAAGCAAACTGCCACCAGCGGTAAAGCCAGTGAAATACCATTAATAATGAATGAGGCTGTAGAAAGAGAAATTCATTCTTTTCAAACACTGGAGCGCGATTTTTTTATTGCAGCGTATCAGCGCTCCGGGATGTACCATCATGTCATAATTACAGAATTAAAAAAAGCGAGAATGCCGGAAGAACTTTCCTGGCTTCCCTTCGTGGAAAGCGGTTTCAAGATTAAGGCTCTTTCGCGCGCCCGCGCACTTGGTTTGTGGCAATTTATTCCATCAACCGGTTATAAGTACGGATTGAGCCGTGATGAATGGATAGATGAACGCATGGATGTGGAAAAATCTACTCAGGCGGCGATTGCTTATTTAAAAGAATTACACGACATGTTCGGAGACTGGCTTACCGCATTGGCTGCATATAATTGCGGAGAGGGAAAAGTGCTCAGGGTCATATCACTACAGCACATCAATTACTTTGATCGTTTTTGGGATCTGTACAATCTATTGCCGCGAGAAACATCTCGCTATGTTCCCCGCTTTCTGGCAACATTACATATAATCAAAAACCCGCAAAAATATGGATTCGATTTGGGTAGTACGGAAAAGCCAATTACAGTAGAGACAGTTAAAGTCAATAAGATAATGAAACTTGAAGATATTGCGTCAAGAATTGAAGTATCGGATGAAAAATTACACTTAATTAATTCGGAATTGAGATATAAAATAACACCGGATAGGGAATATGATTTAAAGATTCCCAAAGAATCTCTAGCCAAGTTTAATTCAGTGGCGAGTGAAATCCCCGAAAGCGAAAAACCGCGGTTTCTTTTAGCTCGAGCAGTTTTTATCAGACACCGGGTAAAAAGTGGCGAATCGGTTAATTCTATTGCCAGTAAATATGGAGTTCCCGTTTCCAGAATAATATCTTATAATAGATTAAATCCTCAAAAAGCATTAGTTGTCGGAAAACGTTTAACGATTCCTCTAATTAAAGAAAAGCGTTACGCCAAAGGCAAATCAAGACAAAAAAACAATAAAATACAAATATCTACAGGACAATATAAAGTTAAAAGAGGAGACACACTCCAGCTGATTGCGCAGCATTCCGGCACTACCGAGGCGCAAATTAAAGAGTTGAACAACTTAAAAACGGATACAATACGTGCAGGTCAAGTACTAAAGGTATCTCCGAATGAAAACGTCACTAATTCACCGGAAAAAAAGGATAATGCAACAAAGACAGCGCGGAAATCAAAGATAACAAACAAAATATTGTCGGCGGCTGATGTAGATGAATTAGGAACGAACAAATACATAGTCATTAAAGGCGATAACCTCTACAGCATTGCCAAAAAAAACAATATCAATGTCGCCAAGTTGATGGAATTGAATAATCTAGTTGGAAATAAAACAATAACTCCGGGGCAGATTTTAGTTGTTAAATAGATAAATCAAAGGGAACATTCAAGGAAAGAATGCGAAAAATTTGATAATTATTTGGCTGCCAATTTATTTCCTTGACAAAATTATTAAATATTGTTAATATTTTTTCACGCTTGGATCCGTAAGGACCGGGACGGAAGGAAGAAAGAATTAAGAAATACGATAAAGCCTCTCGTCTTGCGATGCGGGGCTTTTTTAATGTAAAAATGAAAACAAAAATTATC
>DLME01000029.1 GCA_002479215.1 Syntrophaceae bacterium UBA7544 | reverse complement strand
ATTTTAGGAGCAGAACTCTATCTTAACAACCTGTCCAGTTTTTGGGGACCACCTCAGTAAGCTTAGTTTATAGTCGATGAAAAGCAAATTTTTTGACACTCCCCACTACCAAAGTGCATGGGATTCTCAAGATACGCTTTGGCCAGTGCCATACGTTTGCTCTTGAAGGGCCTGTCCGGCCCTACGAATATTCTTTGCGGCATTGAGATCCCTGTCGTGTGATGCGTCACAGGACTTGCAAACCCACTGCCTATCGTTCAGGGCTAGTTCCTTATTAATCGCGCCACATTGGCTGCAAGTTTTACTCGTTGGTTCAAACCGGGGTACTTTAATTACCTTTCGGCCAGCCTCTTCCGCTTTGTCAGAAAGCAATTTAAAGAATTTACCCCAGCTTGCATCATTGATTGCTTGGGCAAGGTGGTGGTTCTTGACCATACCGCTAATATTCAAATCTTCAATGTAAATCACCCCATAGGTTGTAATGTAATAATTAGCTACCTTGTGTAAAAAGTCATTGCGTTGGTTATAAATTTTCTCATGCGCTTTGGCTACCAGAACGCGGGCAAGTTTACTTCCATTGGATTTTTTAACCCTGCGGCACAATGCCCTCTGGCGAACTCTTAGCTGTTTTTGAGCCTGTCGGAAATAAGCAGGATTAAAAACCCTATGCTCATCCGAGTCCACACAAAAGGACTTAATCCCGACATCAATGCCTACAGTTTTGACGGACGGTGCTAACTGAAGTTCCTGTACTTTATCGCAGGAAAAGCAGACGTACCAATGTCCAGTGGCTTCCTTGCGTATGGTCACGCTCTTAATGTTGCCCTCGATCGGTCGTGAAAGTCTGAGTTTAAACCTACCCACATTACGAATTGTCAAATACCTGCCATCCAGTTTCCACCCAGCCTGGGTAAGTGTGAAGGAATGGTAGCGATCTCTGCTTTTAAAGCGGGGAAACCCAGGTTTGCCGTTGCCGTTTTTGACCCTGCGGAAGAATGAACGATAGGCTTTGTCTAATCGAAGAATTACATCCTGAAGAACTTGAGCGATGACCGATTGATATTCAGGGAATGCCTGTTTTAACTCAGGAAGCTGTTTACACTGGTCGTAGCAGGATATCGTTTGCCTTGTGTAGCGGTAGACATAGATTCGTTGTGCAAGTGCTGTATTGTAGAGCTTTTGGCACAACAGCAGCCACTCGTCGGCTCTGCTGAATGTTGTCTTGTTCCCCAATAGGCGATATCGATAAGTCTTTCTCATGTCATTGCCTAAGCCTACTTATATTTACCGATCATGCCTTTACCAAAAAGCTGTACGCTTCATCTGGAATAACTGAGATTAGCTGATTTACTCGTTCGTAGTAGGTATTCTTTTCCACTTCTGTCAGCTCTCGGATTAGTCCGTTCAATACTGCTTCAGGCTTGGCATCAATATTGGGATCAAAACTATTGAGCTGATCGTATTTTACCTCGACACAGCATCCGCCTGATTTTGCGTGAAGACTCAGTTCATTGCGATAAATCCCGCGGCGCATAATCGGGGAAAGGTCTACCGTAAGATATGGCTCCAGAATGGTCGGGTCCTGTTCCAAAAATATGTCCACGTCGTTGCAGATTCGCCACGTTTTCAAGAGAGCCGTCAACTTGTCTTTCGCCACCTCAACATCGAGCTGGATGCCTTCTTTGAAGAAACCGATGATGTGGAAACCCTTGCCACCAGTCCAGTAAATCTTTGCCTCTTCCACCTGGGGAGTCCTGGTAAAAAAATCATAGATATTTTGGGTTATGGCCTTAAGCCTGTCCATTGAGAATCCGTTGCGCGGATCCAGATCGACGAAGAAACGATCAGTGACGTATTTTGATGGCTTCGGCGAATCGGTTCCGCTCTCGTCAATGGTTGCAGCGGGGATGATTTCACCGATTTCCCCATAAAAGTCGACGGCTCCGCGCTGGACCCATTCAATGAGTTCTTGTTCGTTTTGAATTATTATCGGTTGAATGGTGCCGATATTGTTGCGGCGCAGTGCGGTATGCCCTCCGTTCTCTGTGATAACTCTCAAGCCCGTAAAACGGTGCTCGCCGTAGTGCCGGTTACCCCGACCGAGTTGGGCCTTAATAACCTGGGGTAGAAGATAATAACGAAGGATAAATTCTCGGTTATTAACAAGATTTTTAGCAAGTGGTACTATCCCCTGTTTGCCTAAAGCCTCTCTAAATCTCTTTACCTCTCCTCTGGTGGGCAGAATGCTCTTTAGCTGCTCGTCTGATAGTAAGTGCAGCCTTTCGATTGTTGGTAGCCCCTCGCCGATGCCTTGCGCGTCGAGAGCATGCATAAGGTTCATTGTCCAGCCTCGAGTTAAGCCTTCGACCCGTAAATAAGCAATTGGTAATGCCTCAGGTGGAAGACCATACAGAACCATTTCGGCTAGCACATCCAGATCATATGGAATCCGATATTTGCCGGTTGAATCGATCAGATTTACCGTTATTTGAATCTCGGACTCACACACTCCCTGAACTTTTCTGGCGATATCGCGGCATGCCCTTATCAGCCGGCTAACCTGCTTCGCAATCTCATACAACGACCCGCAGCATAAGCCATATTTCTTTTCTATTTCTATTGTAGGCAGACCCGTTATCCAGTCTTTCAGCGCTAAACAGGTGATTGCACCGTCTCTACCACCACCTGGAGTTGGTTCAGATAGATCGCTCATATGTTCTTTCCAAATAAAATCTCTACAGACCGCTGAAAAATCCGTTTTCAATAATCTCATAAGTGATCCATCGAAAGTGCATAACAAGAGCCTGAAGAAGCAAACCTCGTTGATTTCCAGGATCTTTCCATTGTTAATTCCTTTAAAAAGCCACTTGTAGATCTCATCACAGGTTTTAACCGAAATCCCGTGAGAACTGCATATCTTCCCGAAGACGGTTAACTCGAAACCTTGTTTTTCACCGGTTTTTACCCAGTTCAGATAACGCGGCAAATTATTGTTGCTTGTGGTGGTATCAACCGAAGTGCATAATAATGATTCTACGAACTCATCACTTTCTAAGAGGCTCTCGAACTTGAGGAGCAGTGAGTAGTTTAATCGGCATGTTCTTAAGCGGGTTAACCAGCGTAACTCTTCTCCATGTTGAGCGTTTTCCAATCCTTGTTTAACCAGATTAGCTATCCAGGGAGTGAGCCTGTCTACTGTCTTGTTCAAGTCCGGGATCGAACTAACATTATCATCGTTTTTCAATAATTCTTTCAGTTCACCCATTCTTCTATCCAGGAAACTTTTATCGAGCCCCTGGATTTTGGCAATCGTCCAAGAAATATCATGATGGATGTCGGTGCCACGAAATATGCGTGCTAACTCACAAAGAGTACTGTTTCGAAAAGTTTGGAAAATAGAACTTTTTAGTGCATCTTTCATTTCTTTAATCACATCATGGCCAACTGAATTGCTTTTGATATTGAAGCATTTCAAGTATTCTAAACCGCATATTAATCTAAATAGATCGTTACCGCTGATGCCGATGTATTGATCTTTTTCCGTGGAACTGAAGTATAAAAGTCTATATACGAGTTTTCTCAGATCGATGAAGGTTCTGTTCTTCTGTGGGTTTACCAGGGAAAATAGACAATTTGTTGTTTTATGCAAAATCAAACACTTTAAATCATCATCCGCCGCGCTTGGAGTAAGGGAAAAGAACTCCCGGATATCTTGTAGAGTAAAAAGAGAAGGCGCGTTGCCTTGCTGCTCAGATTTTGCTTTGACGAAACAGGAGTTTGAAATGCTGCTGCAAGCGGAAAGCAGGTGACCCGTGAGTTCAACATCTGTATTGGCCAGGCGGAAATATGGATGCATGCTTTTAGTGAATATAAGTTTTTTTATATAACGGGTTTCAGAACTGGTTTGAGCTAAATAGATGGCTAAAGGCTGAGCCGATGTTTCATTACCGGGCCTTCCGATCCGGCCCATCCAGTTGTTAAACTCATTGCCAAATTGACACACATTATCGTAAGTGTGATCGCCGCAGTTAACATAATTCCTCCACCCCAGGAAAACAATGGCATTAGCAGGCAGATTGACGCCTCTAGCCAGGGTGCTGGTACAGAACAAAACAGAAATCTCCCTATTTCTAAAGGCGGCTTCAACCTCTTTTCGCTCCTCAACGGTCAGATCGGCGTGGTGGAAGCCGATACCCTTCTTCA
>DLME01000155.1:341-5612 GCA_002479215.1 Syntrophaceae bacterium UBA7544 | reverse complement strand
AAAAGGTCACGTCGTGGATTCGGTAAACCTGCTAAACTGGGCCGTACGGTCTGACGGTAGATCTTCTGTAATTTGTTCGCTTTAAAATCGGCAATTACACTGGGCCAAATACCCTCAGCCTCTCCAATGACAACGGCATCCGCATGCTGACTCGATTCCTCAGGTAAAATGCTAGGATGTATGCCGCCAAGTACTACTTTCTTTCCGATGGCTCTGAATGTATCCGCTATCTTGTAGGCGCGTTGCGATGTGCTGGTAAGGGAAGTAATGCCAACCAGGTCAACGTCTTTTTGGAAATTGATAGGAGCAACGTTCTCATCAGTTAAAATGACTTCAACGTCTGGAGGAGTTAGGGCAGCAATTACCGCCATGCCCAAAGGTGGTAATATTGCTTTTCTTGGCTTCCCTTGATTTTCGTGTGTGGCCGGGACAATAAGCGCTAATTTCATAAATCTAATAAATTCATTTTCGTACTTTTATCTGGGAATGACGATATGCTCACAGTTTACCATTCTTCCAGATAACCTCTAAGTCTGCGGCTCCGGCTTGGGTGACGCAATTTGCGTAGCGCTTTGGCTTCAATTTGTCGCACGCGCTCGCGGGTCACTTTAAATTCCAAACCTACTTCTTCCAATGTCCGGCTTCTCCCATCTTCCAACCCAAATCTGAGCCGCAATACTCTCTGTTCCCTTGGCGTCAGGGTCGACAGTACTTCTTGAATCTCATCTTTGAGTAATTGCTTAGAGGCACCATCCAAAGGTTGGATTGCATTATTATCCGGGATGAAATCAGCAATATAGCTTTCCGCATCTTCACCCATTGGTAATTCCAATGAAATAGGTAGCTGGGATATTTTAATGATCTCACGCACCCTCTTCGCTGAAAGTCCTAGCTGTTCCCCAATCTCTTCAGCAGTCGGATTGCGGCCATATTCCTGCGTTAGTCGACGGGTTATCCTTGTTAATTTGTTAATAGTTTCAATCATATGCACAGGCACGCGAATTGTACGCGCCTGGTCAGCAATAGAACGAGTAATAGACTGTCTTATCCACCAGGTAGCGTAAGTGCTAAACTTAAAGCCCTTGTGGGGATTAAACTTTTCCGTCGCTCGTATTAGACCGATGTTGCCCTCCTGAATGAGGTCTAGCAAAGATATTCCGTGTCCGATATGCTTCTTGGCGACACTGACTACCAATCGTAAGTTAGCTTCAGTAAGGAGGTCTTTGGCGATTTTCGATTCCTTCTGAAGTCCATCCAGGTACTCTCTCAAGACCAACTCGCGGCCTTCAAGTTTCTGAACAAAATTTATATCGATAACCAGTGCAGGAATGTTTGCTAGAGAAACCTTATTTCCAATTACGCTCAAAACATTTTCTGATAGGAGCACGCAGTCTATAGAAAGGTCATTTAGACTTCGCTCGATGGTTTCCGGAGAAAGATTGAGCTTGTCCGCTATAGCTTGCACTATTAGCGGGTCAATCACTCCATCAATGGCATCCCGGAACTTGACGTCGGTAATCGATTGGCGGAATTTGCTATTCTCGGCCAGTCCTAAATTTTCTTGTAATTTATGGATTATTTCCCATGAACGCCCCAACTCGCGAACGATTTCGAGATAAATTTGGCTGGCATCAATACTGGGACCTTGTTTTTGTAATTTTCGCTCTATTTCAGAAATGCGTCTGCCGATTTCGATTCGCCGCGCTATTATTTTCTCATCGCTTGCCTTTAGCAATTGAACCCGGCCGATTTGATGCAAATAAAGATGTACCGCGTCCTCGCCAAGTCCTTGATCATCGGCCTCTAATGGCTCTATCGATGGCTCTTCGCGTTCCAGTTCATCGGCAGTAGGTTCTTCTTCATGGGCAACATCTTCAACGATTGTTGCCTGGTCTCTCATGCTCTCCGGTTCAAATTCGGATGATGTTATCGTAAATACGTCGGTAGTCATTTTCTCACCCCCTGATTATTTCTAAAGGGCGTGTTACTCATCAAGAGATAATGGCTCGCCATGTGACTAAAACCTGAGAAAGAGTAGCGATATGGGTGATCCAGAAAACAATCTTATCGCCGTCAATCTCCTAATTCCGCTTGTGCAGTATGTAGGGTGTTAATAAAGTTTCTTGCTTCACTACAATTACTGACACTCTGTTTTATATCGATAGCAAGAGTGTCGTTAGAGCGGGTGGGTAGTTCAGCTAAGCGGATAACAGCGCCTGTGTGTTAACGACGTAAACTAATTCTGGTCTGTAACTGCCCACCTGCAGATTCCAGAAGAACGCACATAACTGCGGAAAGCGTGTCAAATGAGACCCCTATAGGCAGCCAATCGCTAGCCTGATAACTAATATCTTTTTGTTGGATTCGTTTTGCGATAACAATCTGAACAGTAGACTGGCCTGCCAGCACGGGGTTCAAAAGGTACTTGGGCATCTTTCCCGCATGTGGCGCATTTCACCGAGAACATCTGCCGTGGGGCTGAACTGTAATTGCTGTTTCCGGAACCACCGCTTCCATAACTACTGCTTCCAGGCGTGTTCTGCTTTCTGGCTGCACGGCATATGGGACAGCGTTTGGGTTCATTGGTGTAGCCTCTGGATGCAAAACTTTCTTGCTCTCCAGCGCTGAAGGTGAAGGCAGTTCCGCAATCGGAACAGGTGATTTGTTTGTCTGTGTAACTCATTTGGACGACTTCCTTTTTTTATTCGGTTAAAGCCTTGGTCGTCCAATGGTTGATGGAAGATTATACTGTCCTATCAATGGAAAACCGTGCTAAACCTAGTGTGAGCATATACCCATTGAGTCAATTTTACAAACGCTTGATGTGGATTGTGCCCTATTTCGGCATCGGACTGATCACTGGTTCAATTAAAATCTCGGTAGAAATAAAAAATCACCTTGGCATTTTTTATTCCTTCTCGCTTTACAAAAATACGAAATGTTAACCAATATTTAATGTGCAGGTCGGTATCAAGGTTCAAACAGAGTCTGCTATTTACTTTGAATCAATTTTGTTATAATCCAACTAACCCTACTGATCGAACAAAGGATAAAATGCAACAGCAACCAAAAAGAAATTCAACTTTATTATATTTATTGATATCTTTAGGTGCTATCATTTTGATTTTTTGGGTGTTCCGATCGACCCCCACCACTAAAACTACAGAAATCCCGATCAGCCAGGTTGTCACCATGTCGCAGGCTGATCAAATCAAGTCGATCAATGTGCAGGGCCAAAACCTAAATATCGTCGGGACTGATGGTACACAATACACAAGCTATTTGAGTTCCGGGGTCGACGTCTATCAAGTCACGGGTTTGAATCTCAATCCGCCGGTAACCGTAACTTTTCAACCTGCCGGCACCGATTGGTTAAGCATTATTCTCACATATGGTTCATTAATTCTCCTAGGCGTGTTTATTTTCATAATGTTCTTCAGAGCGCGTGGCGCGAATAACCAGGTAATGAATTTTGGACGTAGTAATGCCCGTTTATTTCCCGGTGATAAACCGCAAGTGACCTTTAATGATGTAGCCGGTGTTGATGAAGCCAAGCAGGAACTTCACGAGGTCGTGGACTTTTTAAAGTCTCGCGAACGTTTCACCGCTCTTGGCGCCCGTATTCCCAGGGGCATATTACTTGTTGGCCCTCCCGGCACCGGTAAAACTCTATTGGCAAAAGCTATTGCTGGAGAAGCAGGCGTACCTTTCTACTCGATCAGCGGCAGTGAATTCGTGGAGATGTTTGTCGGCGTAGGGGCTTCCAGAGTGCGTGATCTATTTGAACAGGCAAAGCATCATGCTCCCTGCATTATCTTTATTGATGAAATAGATGCAGTGGGACGTCATCGGGGCGCCGGTTTAGGAGGCGGCAACGATGAACGTGAACAGACTCTGAATCAAATCTTGACGGAGATGGACGGCTTTGATACAAACACAAGCGTCATCGTTTTGGCAGCGACAAACCGACCGGATGTTCTCGACCCGGCACTTCTTCGTCCGGGCCGTTTCGACCGGAGGGTGGTACTTGATCTTCCTGATGTGGTTGGACGCGTTGCCATCCTAAAAATTCACACGAAAAATAAGCCACTTGGACCGACTGTCAATCTGGATACTATGGCAAAAGAGACCGCTGGTTTCAGCGGCGCCGATCTTGCCAATCTAGTAAATGAGGCAGCTATTCTCGCCGCCCGTCGGGGACAGAAAACCATTGAAATGAAAGAAATGGAAGAATCCATCGACAAAGTTAGTATGGGTCCTGAGAGGCGCAGCAAACGCATGAGCCCCAAAGACAAAGAACTCACCGCTTATCATGAAGCAGGGCACGCGCTGGTGGCAAAAATGTTACCCAACGCTGACCCGCCTCACAAAATTTCAATCATTGCCCGTGGCATGGCAGGGGGTTACACCAGAATGCTGCCTGAAGATAGAGCTTACTGGTCAAAATCCAGATTAATGGACAGCATAGCAGTATTTTTAGCTGGATTGTGTACTGAGCAATTCATTTACAATGAAGCATCTTCCGGCTCTTCAAGTGACCTTCGTCAGGCCACGGGGTTGGCACGCAGAATGGTAACCGACCTCGGCATGAGCGATAAGCTTGGGATGCGTACTTTTGGCGATAAGCAGGAGATGATCTTCCTTGGCAGGGAAATATCTGAAACAAAAGATTACAGCGAAAGGACATCGATGGAGATTGATAAGGAAATAGACAGAATTATCAGTGAATCCTCTCTGACTGCCACTAAAATTCTAACGGAAAATAAAAATATGTTGGTGAAATTGGCAGAGTCTTTAATTTCACGAGAGACGCTTGATACCGACGAATTGGAAGCAATCTTCCGGGGAGAAATACTCCCACCGAAAATAGTTGTCGATTGAATATTTAATAAAGACTAGTTTGAAAATAAACTTTCGAGCGTCCAAGGCATCCCATCCTCCACGTCTATAGCGGGCAAGCCAGCCAAACAGAGCGTTGCCTTCCCGCTTCTGTGTTTCAAAGTGGGATAATTGGACCGATTGGCAACTGTCCTACGGATCTCAATAATCACAGATCACCCCCAGTTTTCTGAGAGGAAATAGCATTCGGAGGTGATGACTGGGTCCTGAAATTGATGGGAACAGAAGAGAGGGCTTCATGTTCCGGCTTGATGTTCTGGAGGATTTTAATAAATCGTTCAACCCATAGGTCTATGCCAATGATCGCAACACCTGAGGGTAGAAATGTATGGATATTGGGAGACGGAGTAGAATCTAACTGCACGGGAAACA
>DLME01000155.1:0-276 GCA_002479215.1 Syntrophaceae bacterium UBA7544 | reverse complement strand
GGGAAACACGAAATATCCCCAAATGGGTGGGAAGTTCTCTAAGGGAATTTCAGCTAAGTTACAAAAATTGGGTTGATCAATGATATCCCTCTTGGCAATGTGCAATTTTTATTAATAAACTTCCCGCGACCTTACGAGCCTGTCTCAAAAAGAAATTTGACTAACAGGTTATAGCCATATTGTTTGATATGGCTACTTCACAATATCCTATAATCGCTAAAAATAGCCCAGAGATAAAGGTACCTATTCTCGCAAACCCCTCTTTCCATGTTTTAT
>DLME01000235.1 GCA_002479215.1 Syntrophaceae bacterium UBA7544 | reverse complement strand
ATGCGCTTCGGCTACTTCCGCAGTGAAGCAGGCATGGGGGTGTGTAGATAAGGGCGGCGTCATTGTGCTCTTTGCCGTTCCCAGACCGGACAAGAAGGTTGTCGTTCCTATCAATGATTTCTGGATGAAGGAAATTACCATCATCACTTCTTATTATTGCGGGCCTCCCGATATTACGGAAGCGATGAAACTGATCGAATCGGGCAAGATCGTAGTGGATGATCTGATCACGCATCGACTTCCTTTAACCGATATCGCTGCCGGTTTTCAGTTGGTATCAGATGGCAGGGAATCGATCAAAGTAATCATTAAACCGAATGAGTACAAAGAAATTACAAAATTAGCGAAACACCAAAAAAAATAAAGTGAAAAAGTAAATTCATAGGCAAATTTCTATTTTCGCTTTTATTTTTACGGATTATCTCAAGCCAAAGGAGAACGGATGAATTATTTAGCAATAAGCATTGACATAATAGTTCTTGATTTCTTATTAGGTCTGGTATAGGAAGCACAATCACAAATTTATTGAGACTCCCCTTGCCTGTGGCCTTGACCATAGGCTTTAGAGCCGAAAGGAGGAATTTTTGAAAAGATACGAAGTTATAGCTATAGTTAAATCCGATTTACCCGATGACGATATCACCGCTCTAATCGAACGCATTGAGAAAATCATTACCAAACGTAAAGGTCTGATTGTTAAAATTGATAAATGGGGCAAAAGACGCCTCGCTTATGAAATCAGCAAACAAAAGGACGGTTATTATTTTCTTATCGACCTCGTTGGTGACGGCCCCATTATCGATGAAATCGAAAGAAACTATAAAATTGACGACCGCATTTTGAAATTCATAACAATAAAAAAGGAAGGCGCAATAACTCGCGAAGGCATTGACCAGGAAATCGCTGCGGCAGAAGTAAAACGGACTCAAGTCCGCATAGAAACCGATTCCACCGGTTCCCCTGCTGATGAAAAAGTTATCCATCAGATAGAAAAAGCTTCTGCCGATACAAAAGATACAAAACCGCGCAGACCTTCTATTAAAAAATCTGTTACCAAAGACGAACAACCAAAAAAAGAGGAATAAGCAATGGAAACAGCCAATGGAGATAGACCGGTTCGACATCCCCAAAAAAAGTTTTTTCATAGAAAGAAGTTTTGCCGTTTTTGCACGGATTCTAACATAAAAATTGATTACAAATATCCTGCCATTCTCAATAGTTTCGTAACCGAGAGAGGCAAGATTATGCCGCGTAGAATTACCGGTAATTGTTCCAAACATCAAAGAGAGCTTGCTATAGCAATTAAACGCGCTCGCTCTATTGCGATTATGCCTTTTGTCACCGCCGAAGGAAGATAAAAGAAATTTTACTATAAACAAAGCTCCCGGCCTTTTCCAGTAACGAAAAAGGCCGACTAACTTTTAATTTTCCCAACAGTTACTTTGAGCAGGTTATCAATTTTGAAAACTTTCGGCAGTTTCTTTCCCCATAACCCCTTTCTCAGAATTTTATTAATCATTTCTTTTTTTGTAGCGGCGGCGGTTTTCGTTCCGATTTTCGGCTTTATTTTTCTTCTGTTTCTCCCGATGATTTTGTTTTTTTACAGCGTATCCAAAGGCATGGTTAAAGCGACAGGCGCTTTCTTGATTTCTTTACTGCCGCTTTTTCTCCTTTCTCACTTTTTTCAATTTGATATATCTTATCCGGCAATATTACCAATGGGAATTGCCGGTATTTTAATTACCGTGTTAGTTTCTAAAAAATTATCTGCTGAAAAAACGGTAATTTATACTTCCCTTTTTATCATCACGTCCATCTGTGCCTATTTCCTTTATGGCGGTTATAGCCAAAATATAAACCCGTGGCATCTCGTTCAAAAATTTGTCGCCGCAACGGTTGAAGAAAATATACAGATGTACGGCAAGCTGCCTTTTGACAAAGAAGATATTAATTACATTAAAGACAACAAGCAGGCCATCATTGATTTCTTCACCGGCATATTTCCTTCTTTAGTTATCGTCGCTTCCGCTTTTATTGCCTGGATTAACATACTCCTGGGAAGGGATTTACTCCGCAAGCAAAGCATTTTATTGCCTCAACTTGAAGGCTTATCCCGCTGGAAAGCTCCAGAATTTATGATCTGGATATTTATCGCCTCCTGCGCGGCGCTTTTTGTTCCCTTTGAGCAAATAATCATTTTCAGCCGGAACATATTGATTATGACTTGCTTTGTTTATTTACTGCAAGGCTTTGCTATCATTAGTTTCCTTTTCCAAAACAAAAACGTGCCTCATTTTTTCCGTTATCTTTTTTATTTTTTAATTGCAGTTCAACAAATTCTTATGATACCAATAATGGTCGCCGGGTTATTCGACATTTGGATCGATTTCAGGAAATTTTTTCAAAAAAACGAGACAACTACTTGATATTTTTTCCACTATTACTTTAACCAACGGAGGGTTTTCATGAAGGTAATTTTAAAACAGAGCGTGCCTTCTTTAGGCAAGGCCGGGGATTTAATCAAAGTACATGACGGTTATGCCCGCAACTATTTGATTCCCAAAGGTTTAGCCATAGAAGCCAATGAAAAGAATATCAAAACCTTTGAGCATGAAAAAAGGAATATTCTGCAAAAGGCCGAAAAGGAGCATAAAAGCGCTGAAGACGTGGCTTCAGTTTTAGCCAATGTCACCCTTTCCTTTTCGCGCAAAATCGGCGATCAGGATAAAATCTTCGGTTCGGTAACAACCAAGGATATCGAAGAAGCGCTTAAGGAAAAAGGGTTCAGTGTTGACCGTAAAATGATTATCCTTGATGAGCATATAAAATCACTGGGTGAGTTTAAAGTAAAAATCAAGTTGACAGCCGGCGTGGAAACCGAATTTAAAGTAATCGTTACCGGCGAATCACAGGTATGAATCATAAATCAAGCATTGGAATTATTTCGTGAGCTCGCTACTAGTTATTATACCCTCCGCTGCGCGGATAATTCGACCTGCAAGCTTCAGCGGCAGTGACTTTTAGGTTATGCACTCTGTTTCTGAAGCTTGGGTCTCATTACAACTTAAGAATTCCGACGCGTGACCTTTAGGTTATGCACTCTGTTTCTGAAGCGTGGGTTTCATTAAAATAGTCCCACTTAGCTTCGCACGTGGGATAATTCGACTGACAGATATTACTGTGCTGCGCTTATAATATCTGAGTTTCATTAGAATTGGAGTTTCACTAATAAAATGAGAGACATAGATCCATCTTTATACAAAGTTCCACCGCAAAATATCGAGGCTGAGCAGTCCATTCTCGGCAGCATCCTCTTGGAAAACAGCGCCGTCAACAGCGCTCTAGAAATTCTTTCCAAAGATGATTTTTACAACGAGGCGCACCGCAAGATTTTTAGTGTCATCATCGAGCTTTCTGAGAAAAACGAAGCGGTAGACCTCATCACTTTAAGCAACGCCCTTAAAGATAAAAGCCTGTTAGATTCGGTGGGAGGAACGTCATATCTCGCCTCATTGGTGGATAACGTCCCCTCTGCGGCAAATGTTGCCAATTACGCAAAAATAGTTAAGGAGAAATCGATTCTTCGCGGATTAATAGGTTCGGCTACGGAAATCATCAACAGTTGTTATGAAACAGGCTCCGATGTCGATGAAGTTCTGGATAGAGCTGAGCACAGAATTTTTGAAATTTCCGAAAATAAAGTGCGTCCTTCATTTTTTCCGATTCGTGAGATCGTGAAAGACAGTTTCCGGGCAATTGAAGACCTTTTCTCCCGCAAAGAGCTGATTACCGGCGTGCCCACCGGCTTTGAAAGAATTGATGATTTGACTTCCGGCTTGCAGAAATCCGAATTGATTATTATCGCCGGTCGCCCCAGCATGGGGAAAACTGCTTTAGCCTTAAACATTGCTCAATTTGCCGCACTGGAAACTCAAACACCAGCGGCCATTTTTTCTTTGGAAATGTCCAAAGAGCAGTTGGCCTTCCGTCTGCTTGCGTCCGAAGCTAAAGTCGATTCCCAGCGGCTGAGAAAAGGATTTTTAGGCGAAACCGATTGGCCGAAATTGACGACTGCCGCCGGACGTCTTTCCGAAGCGCCGCTCTTTATTGATGATACTCCTGCCATCACCGTTTTGGAAATGAAAGCTAAATCGCGCCGGCTCAAAGCCGATACCGGTCTGGGGCTGATTATCGTGGATTACATTCAACTGATGCGCTCGGGCAGTTATCGTGAATCACGCGAGCAGGAAATATCGGAAATCAGCCGTTCCTTAAAAGCTCTGGCCAAAGAGTTGAGAGTGCCGGTAATTGCTCTTTCTCAGCTCAACCGCAAAGTGGAAGACCGCACCAACCGCC
>DLME01000303.1 GCA_002479215.1 Syntrophaceae bacterium UBA7544 | reverse complement strand
AAATAGAATTATCCGCCTGCACACACATTTTTAAATACTTTAAATGCCAATTTTTGGCATAATTTAAAGTAAAGTTAAGGTATTGTATTTTTTTATTACCTCTCTGATGTGCAGGGGAATTTGGCCGTAAGGATTCAGGAATTGTATGGAGATAATAATTCCCGACAAGGCTTATTTCCGTATTGGTGAAGTAAGTAAAATCCTCAATGTAGAACCGTACGTTATCAGGTATTGGGAAACTGAATTTAGAACAGTCAAACCGGTGCGAACCCGTTCTGCACAACGTTTATACAGAAAAAAAGATGTGCAGGAATTACTGACAATAAGGAATCTGCTTTACACGCAGCGTTTTACCATTGATGGTGCGAAAAAGCAGCTTTATAAAATGCGTGGGAATGGCGAACTGGAAAATGAAAATTATGAGAAACAAAAACTAATTCGGATTAAACAAGAATTAGAGCAAATAAGAAAAATGATTAGCTAAAAAGCCGGCGATAACAGCCAGCTTTTAGTTTCTGAAAAGATTGCAAAAATTCGTTGTTATCCTTTTTTACTAGATCTCTTGGAAGCTTTTAGCGGATTGATTTTTTGCGTTGTTTCGTTTAGTTCCAACTTGATGTGAGTTGCGGTTGGACACTTTCCATTGAGCCACTTGCTTGATGGATCCGGATAAACAACGCAGTATTTGCCGGATTCATAATTCATTATCTTGCTGCAATCCTCGCACTGCGCAATTACTGCATGACAACTACCGCCAAAGAAACCGCAACCTTTTTTGCTCATGAAAGCACAGTCAAGTTCCGCTTTAACAGTTTGACAAAGCATTTGAATGATCCTCCTATATGATAAATTATCCTTTTTAAAGACGTTGCGGTAAAAATAGATAATAATAATTTTCACGAACGCCATTGACCTTAAAATGGAGGAGTCCTTAACAACAAAAAATGCTCTTGTCAAGATAAAATAAATACTTACTTAGAAATCAAAATAAGGTGTGATTATTAAATTTCCCTGCGGATACTTGTTGAAAATGATTTACCATTTACGGCCATTTGTTTTGTCTTCATACTTCATATATACATCATCCCTTGGCGGATATATAACCACTTTATTGTCATCTTTCATTTTAACAGCAATGCTTCCCGCAAGCATTGAGTACCAAATGCCGATTTGCTCGCCTTTATCGTTGAGAATCATAAATCCTACCTGCTTTTCTACACAGCAAGACAATAACCTCATTTGCATATTTGTTACAAGTTCACTAAATAATTCTGGCGTCATTTCTATTTTTTTCCACAAGTCTGTATCGAGCGTATAGGCCTTATTCAATCCTAAAATTGACGTCGGGTAAACATCTGAGCCGCTGATATAGTAGTTTAAATTGGCGTTAATTTGAAACTTTTCAAAAGCGTTAGTCGCATCGGTATCCGGTCTAATGCTGCCCCAGTTTTTGGATATGAAAACGCTGCAACCGGCAAGCAATAAAACCGCGCCGAAGATAATATAAAAAATTAATTTTGCATTTTTCTTCTCCTACAATCATTATTAGCAAAACTGTCTTGATAATTCAATCAGTTGCAAAGTAAAATATCAAAAAATATTTTGTAATTCAATGAAAGAATCTTTAAATTGTAAAATTGAATTATCGTCATAGAAATGACTTGAACGCAGAACAATTTGTTGCTAGCATACGCTAAATTTAAGCAGGATTTTCAATGCGTGCAGTTATTCAGAGAGTCGACCGTGCCGGTGTTATAATCAATCACGAAGAGTTTTCCTCGATAAAAGCTGGAATTGTTATTTTTTTGGGAATAGAAAAGGAGGATACAAAAATTGGCGCTGATTATATTCTGGAGAAATCGATCAATTTGCGCATTTTCGAAGATGACGAAGGAAAAATGAACCGTTCATTGCTGGATATTGACGGTGAAATGTTGGTCGTTTCCCAATTTACTCTTTTAGGTGATTGCACCAAGGGACGAAGACCTTCGTTCGTCAGGGCCGAAGAACCACTGAAAGCTAATGAACTTTATGAATATTTTGTCCGGGAAGCCCAAAAGAAGGTAAAATATTTGGCGACCGGAAAATTTCAGGAGATGATGCGGATTGAACTTGTTAATAACGGTCCGGTGACAATTTTACTCGATAGCAGAAAGAATTTCTAAAAAAACCATGGAAGAAAGTGAGATTAAAATCGATAAAGAAGGCACCTGGTACTATCGTGGTGCGCATATGTTTCGCAAAGAAATATTATGCGTTTTTTTTGAACATCTTAAAGTTGATGAATGCGGAAAATACTTAATTGAACTGGGTGAAGAACACTGTTATCTTGATGTGGAAGACACAGCTTTTGTTGTTTCCGCCGTTTATAAAACGGGATTTCCTACGGACGATCATGATAATATTTACATTCTATTGACCGATGATTCCTTGGAAATATTGGATTTGAGCACTTTACAAATAGGCAAAGATAATGTTCTTTACTGCCAGGTGAAGGAAGGAAAGTTTGCCGCCAGATTTTCCCGTAAAAGTTATTACCAGTTGGCCGAATTTATCGAGCAGTCGGAAAATGAAGAAATGTTTTTCATCAGATTAAACGGTCAAAAATATTATATTAATAGGTATTAATAAATATTAAGATTATATTATAACGGAGGGTATAATGCTTGATGATGTGGTAAAAGAATCTTTAACATTCGATGATCTTCTCCTTGTTCCTTCGGCTTCCAGCATTTTGCCGCGGGATGTCGATACTTCCACAAAGTTAACAAAAAATATTTCCTTGAATATCCCCATCATCTCGGCCGCGATGGATACCGTAACTGAATCGCGCACAGCTATTTGCATGGCTCAGGAAGGCGGTATTGGTATAATTCATCGCAACATGAGCATAGAACAGCAAGCCATCGAGGTAGATCGGGTCAAAAAATCGGAAAGCGGTATGGTTGTCGATCCCATAACAATAGAACCGGATCAGAAGGTAAGCGCTGCACTGGAGCTAATGAGCAAATATTCCATATCCGGTGTCCCCGTGGTGAAAAAAGGTAAACTGGTCGGAATACTGACTAATCGCGATTTACGATTTGAAGAAAATTTAGATCAAACTGTTTCTGATGTTATGACCAAGAAAAATCTGATCACTGTGTCTGCAAACATTTCTCTGGAAGATTCGAAAAAGCTTCTCCACAAACATAGAATCGAAAAATTGCTGGTAGTAGATGACGAATTCAATTTAAAAGGCCTTATTACGATTAAGGATATCGAAAAGATTCGCCGCTACCCCAGTGCTTGCAAAGATTCTTTAGGCAGACTGAGAGTTGGTGCTGCTGTCGGTATTATAGATAGGGAAGCCAGAATAGACGCACTGCTTTCTGCGGGAGCGGATGTCATAGTCATTGATGCATCACATGGACATTCTAGCGGTGTGATAAATGCCATTAAATCGACGAAGGCTAACTTTCCTAAATGTGAATTAATTGCAGGCAATGTTGCCACAGCAGAAGGTGCTAAAGCTTTAATTGATGCCGGTGTCGATGCAGTGAAAGTCGGTGTCGGTCCTGGTTCGATTTGCACAACCCGCATTATCGCCGGTGTAGGCGTTCCGCAGATGAGCGCCATCAGAGATGTTTACAAGGCGGCATCCAAGCATAATATTCCGGTAATCGCGGACGGCGGCATCAAATATTCAGGTGATATTGTCAAAGCAATTGCCTGCGGAGCAAACAGTGTAATGGTCGGCGGATTGTTCGCCGGTACGGAAGAAAGCCCCGGGGAAACTGTTTTGTTTCAAGGAAGAAGCTATAAAGTTTATCGCGGTATGGGTTCATTGGAAGCGATGAAACTGGGCAGCCGTGACCGTTATTATCAAGATGATATAGAAGGCCAATCGAAGCTAGTACCGGAAGGAATTGAGGGTAGGGTGCCTTTCCGTGGTTCACTTTCAGCAAGCATTCTCCAATTGATCGGCGGGTTCAAGGCAGGCATGGGTTATGTCGGTTGTAAAACAATCCCGGAATTGATGGAAAAGGCTCGCTTTATCCGAATTACTCAGGCCGGGTTGAAAGAAAGCCATGTCCATGACGTAATTATTACCAAAGAAGCTCCTAATTACTGGCTGGATTAAGAACTTATAAATTTTTTTATCAATATATTTATTCCGGACAAAGTGTAATTATGAAACACTCTGATTTTGTACACCTACATGTCCATACCCAATATAGTCTTCTAGACGGAATGATTCGCCTCGAAGATCTTTTCAAAAAAGCGCGCGAATATAAGATGCCGGCTATCGCTATTACCGACCATGGCAATATGTTCGGGGCGATTGATTTTTACCAGCAGGCCTACAAGCAGGGTATAAAGCCGATAATCGGCTGTGAATTATATGTAGCGCCTCGCAGCCGCCTGGACAAAAGTTACTCTATCGGTGAAACGGCCAGGCATTTGATTGTTCTGGTCAAAAACATGCAGGGCTATAAAAATCTTATGAAGCTAACGACAGCGGGTTATTTAGAAGGCTTTTATTACAGGCCGAGAGTGGATAAAGAAATACTCAAAGAATGTTCCGAAGGCCTTATCGCTTCCAGCGCTTGTCTGCATGGTGAAATCAACGATTTAATCCTTAAAGGCAGAATGGATGAAGCTAAAAAAGCGGCGCGTTCTTATCAGGCAATTTTTGATGACGACAATTTCTTTCTGGAACTTATGGAAAATGTTATTCCGGAACAAAAAATTGCCAATAAAGCTTTGATTGAAATCAGTAAAGAACTTTCCATTCCTCTTGTAGCGACTAATGATTGTCATTACTTAAACCGTGAACATGCCGAGGCTCATGATGTTTTGCTCTGTATTCAAACAGGCAAGACTATCGAAGATAACGACCGCATGCGCTTAGGCACGGATCAATTTTATTTTCGTTCACCGGAAGAAATGCACGAGATTTTTTCTCAAACGCCGGAAGCTTTATCCAATACGGTGAGTGTTGCCGAAAGATGTAACCTTTCCTTGGAATTCGGTAAGTTTTACCTGCCGAATTTTGAGATTAAAAATCCGGAAGAAACTTTAAATGATTATCTGGAGCGCAAGGCCAGGGAAGGGCTCCAAAAGCTCATACCGGATATTTTAAAAGATCAAAAAGAAAGTGAACTAGAGATCCGGGAAAAATATGAAAAACGTTTGCGCGATGAGTTGGAAATAATCAAGGCAATGGGTTTTGCGGGGTATTTTTTGATCGTTTCTGATTTTGTTAAACACGCCAAGCACAATAATATTCCCGTAGGGCCGGGCCGCGGCTCGGCCGCCGGCAGTCTTGTGGCCTACGCTCTAAAAATCACCACTATTGATCCCATCCGTTATGCGTTGTTTTTTGAACGATTTTTGAATCCCAACCGTATCAGCATGCCCGATATCGATATCGATT
>DLME01000078.1:423-8719 GCA_002479215.1 Syntrophaceae bacterium UBA7544 | reverse complement strand
GATGACGCCGCCTTTGAGCATTTGCGCCAGTTGGATATTTAATTCATGTCTTTTTGCATCCACCTTAAATCGCCTCCTAACTTAACAGCTAAATATTAATACTTCATATCGACTTTGTATAGTTAAATATTTTTTACCTGACCGTTTAGTTCTAAAAAACAAGAGGAATTTAGTCAATCATATACATTATCACACTACCAATAAAGTCTTGTTTTAATTTGATGTTCGTTCAGATATTTTTTGATTCCGGCAATTGTATAGGTGCGGTAATGCACCATTGAAGCGATCAGAGCCGCATCGGCTTTTCCTTCGGTTAATACTTCCGCGAGGTGTTCGGGTTTTCCGGCTCCTCCCGATGCGATAACCGGAATATTAACATTTTCGGAAATAAGCGCCGTTAAATTCAATTCATAGCCGTTTTGGGTGCCGTCGGCGTCGATCGAATTTAGACAAATTTCACCGGCACCGAGGTTTTCCGCTTCTTTCGCCCACCAGAGAGCATCAATACCCATATATTTTCGTCCTCCGTTAATGACAATTTCATAACCGGAAGGAATTTTGCCGGACATTTCCACTTTTTTTACATCCATACCCAGTACTATGCACTGACTGCCGAATGCCTGTGCGCCTTGCGTGATAATTTTCGGATCGGTCACGGCGGTGGAGTTAACGCTGACTTTTTCCGCTCCGGCCAGAATAACTCGGCGCATATCTTCCAGATTACGGATACCACCGCCGACGGAAAAAGGAATGAAAATCGTCTGCGCCACACGACGAACTACATCAATCATTATATCACGACCGTCCGCTGAGGCAGTAATATCATAAAACACGATTTCATCGGCGCCCTGCTCGTAATATTCCCGTGCCGCTTCCACAGGATCGCCAATATCTACATTGCCCTTGAATTTAATGCCCTTGGTGAGTTTTCCATCGCGCACATCAAGGCAAGGAATGATTCTTTTGCTAAGCATTTCCCCTCCAGCGGCAGAAATTGCGCAAGATTTGCAAACCGGGGCGGCCGCTTTTCTCCGGATGAAATTGCATGGCCACCAAATTCTTCGTGGCGAGAACAGAGCAAAAGGTTATTCCGTAATCGGTAACACCTAAAACTAGTGAGTTGTCAGCCGGAGCAGGGTAATAAGAATGCACAAAATAAAATTCGGCATCTTTAGATATATCACTAAATACCGGATGATCGCGATGCAACGTGACACTGTTCCAGCCCATGTGAGGGATTTTTAATTTACGGCAGGCAATATTTAAATCATCGGGGAAACGCTTTGTTAAACCCCGGACAAGCCCGATACACTTGGTTTCGTTTTCCTCACTGTAATCGAAAATAATTTGAGTGCCCAGACAAATACCCATAAGCGGCTTGCCTGTCTTTATCCAGTCTGTAAGCCAACTATCCAATTTCTTTCGGCGCAGATATGCCATCGCTTCACCGGCCGCGCCGACTCCCGGGAATATTACATGGCTGGCATTATCAAGCTTCTTTATATCGTCCGTCACCATGTAAGTTTCGCCGATGTTTTGCAACGCGCGCGCCACACTGGTTAGGTTTCCTGCTTTGTAGTCTATTATCGCAATCATAATTTTATTACCAAATTAGCTGAAGAGGGTTTAACAATTTTTATGCTAAATTTACAGCTAATTTTAATGCTCGAGTAAAAGTTCATTAACACCACTTTTGTCATTCCGGCGAAGGCCGGAATCCAGTATTCTAAGTTACAAAAAAGCGCAAAACGATCAATTTTATCCTTTATAGTATATGCCCTGGTGAGTATCGCGGCGTTCTAGTTCCCGATTAATCGCGTTTAACACATCTAATTTATTCATTGCCCAGTCAGGTGCAAGGAAAATATCACGATAACCTTCGGCAGTTAAGCGTTGGATTACCATCGTCGGCGGCAGAATTTCCAGAACGTCAGCCACCAAAGAAACATATTTTTCTTTAGTTATAAGTTTAATTGATTCATTTTTGTACATTTCGCCCAGAGCAGTTCCTTCCAGCGCGAGCAGGGAATGAATCTTGATTCCATTAATAGGCAGTGCGGCAATGGACTGCGCTGTTTGCAATACATCTTTATCGCTTTCACCCGGCAAACCGATAATGATGTGAACACAGAGATTAATACCTCGACCGGTGCAGGCATGAATGGCATCCAAAAATTGCTGGGAATTATGTCCACGATTAATAAGTTGCAATGTTTTATCGTGGATAGATTGCAATCCTAACTCCAGCCAGACATGATATTTTTGGGCATACCCTTTTAATAGGGTAATTGTTTCCGGCGCGAGACAATCCGGCCTGGTGCCGATGGAAAGACCAATTACATCTTCCTGACTTAAAGCTTCGTCGTATAACATGCGCAATTTTTCAACTGGTGCGTATGTATTGGTAAAAGTTTGAAAATAAGCAATAAATTTCGATGCATGAGGTTTATAAAACTTCTTGCCACTTTGAATTTGTTCGGCAACAGAGGGCAATTTACCCTTCTGGCGCAGTTTGGAACCGCGCCCATCGCAATAGATACATCCGCCGTAAGCAACACGGCCGTCGCGGTTGGGGCAGGTAAAACCGGCGTCAATGGGCAATTTGTGCACATTGCAGCCGAACAAATTACGCCAGTAACTTTTCAGATCATAGTATCTTTTCGAATTTTTCCAGAACACCGGTTTTGCCAAATCTAGCCTCTTTTTTATGTTGTATTTTTGCAGTCTATGCCGTAAAAAACATCAATTGAATTAACCCTGAGCGGTTTCAAGGCTTTGATGAGCTTTTACTATTGATTTAATACCAGCGCAAGCTTTGGTTAGGGGTTAAATAAGAGGTGAAATAATTTGTCTGATAACTATGACATTCTGGTAATCGGCGGCGGCCATGCCGGTTGCGAGGCGGCACTCGCGGCCGCACGCATGGGCTGTAAGACACTTTTGTTCAATATCAATCTGGATTCTATTGCGCTCATGTCCTGCAATCCGGCTATCGGCGGCCTGGCCAAGGGACAATTGGTTAAGGAAATTGACGCTCTCGGCGGTGAAATGGGGAAGATTACAGACAAAACCGCTGTGCATTTTAGGATGCTTAATGCCTCCAAAGGGCCTGCCGTTCATTCTTCCCGGATGCAGTGCGATAAGCAACTCTACCGCCTGGCGATGAAAGCGGTAGTCGAAAATCAGCAGAATCTCTACATCCGGCAGGCCATGGTCGAAAGCCTGGTCATCGAAAATGGCGCGGTTAAAGGTGTGCTGGATCAAAGCGGGTATTTTTACGGCGCGAAAAAGGTCATTATAACCACCGGCACTTTTTTAAACGGACTTGTGCATATCGGTGCTTCTCAAACCGCTTCCGGCCGCGCCGGGGAACTCGCGTCTATTGGACTGGCAAACAACCTCAAACAGTTGGGGTTTGAAATGGGCAGAATGAAAACCGGAACCCCGCCGCGTCTGCGTGCCTCGTCCATTGATTTTTCCCGTCTCGAGCGGCAGGACAGCGACCCCGACCCCCAGCCCTTTTCCTTTACCACCAACGCTTTGCGAACAGAGCGCCTGCCTTCCTATTTCAGTGCCACATCCGCTGAAACGCATCGTGTGATTCGAGAGAACATTCAATACTCGCCTTTATATGCCGGTGTCATTAAAGGAGTGAGTGCCCGCTACTGTCCTTCGCTGGAAGATAAGGTCATGCGCTTTGGCGAGCGCGAAAGCCATCCGGTCGTGCTGGAGCATGAAGGACTCGACACGCAGGAAGTTTATGCCAAAGGCTTGGGCAACTGCCTGCCGCTGGAATTACAGTATCAGATTGTCCATAGCGTGAAAGGTTTGGAGCAGGCCCAGATCATGCGTCCGGCTTATGCCATCGAGTATGATTTCGTTCAGCCCAGCCAGTTGAAACTGACTCTGGAGACCAAACTAATTTCCGGCCTTTATCTGGCCGGTCAAATCAACGGCACGTCGGGCTATGAAGAAGCGGCGGCACAAGGCCTCTGGGCAGGGATCAATGCCGCGCGCGCGGTGCAGGGCACTTCCGCTTTTATTCTGGATCGCTCGGAGGCCTACATGGCCGTCATGATCGACGATCTGGTCACGCGCGGCGTGGATGAACCCTATCGTATGTTTACATCACGTGCGGAATACCGGCTTATTCTGCGGGAAGATAATGCCGTCATCCGCTTGATGGGCAAGGGCTGTGAGTTGGGATTGATCGCCCCTGAGCATTATGCGGTGTTGCAGGAGAAGATGCGGCAGATAGAGCAAGGTATTAAACGTCTAAAAGCTTCACCAATCAAACCGTCGCCGGAAATCAATGAACAACTGGCAAAACTTAAATCACCGCCTTTGAATAATCACACCACTCTTTACGGTTTGCTCAAAAGGCATGAAATATCTTATGACAATCTAGCCGGATTTCCCGGCTGGGAGGCGGAAAATGATTCCTTCGTTAAAAAGCAGATAGAAATAGAAATTAAATATGAAGGCTATATCAAAAGACAATTCGAATCCGTCCAGCGTTTGAAGGAACAGGAGAAAAAGAAAATTCCGCCGGACTTTGATTATTCCTGTGTCCCCGGCCTCTCCAACGAACTTCAGGCCAAACTGACCCGCATCGCCCCCGCCACTATCGGCCAGATGGAAAGAATCCCCGGCATGACCGAAGGCGCCATCTCGGCTGTTTTGATTATGATGAAGAAACAAGAACTCGCAGGTCTCTCTAAAAAAGAAAAAGATAAAGCAGATTTATGAAATTATTGGCTTGAATAAGAAAATCTACTGAGTTATATTTTTATTAAAATATTCGGAAAAAGAGAAGTTCGTATATTAATTGTTAGGCGAAAAAAGAAGGAAAAGACAAAGAGAAGCTAAATTTCGTTTGCAAGTCCAACGCTGTTTGTTAGAATAGCGCTACCGTGTCAGAAATTGAATATGAAGAGGGCTTTCCAATAATGACTCGTGAGGAGAAAATCACGCAATTAATTGCAAAAATACCTGGGTTGAGCGACTACCGACTTGGTCTCGTTCAAAGTATGGTGCAGGTATTCTCGCAACCTTGGATAATCAAGAGGGTATCTGATTCTGATATCATTTCAGAATTTGCCCTTTTGGATTTTGGCGACGTCTTGAGAATTCATCACTGCTTTTCAAGAGAGCCTTTTTCCAAGGATAAGTTCGAGTTTGCTTTGGAGGCTGTTCTCAGAGCATCAGGTGTGGCGGCAGAGTTGGCGCCGCGAGGCAGACGAGGCTATGACATAAAGATAAGTGGGCACAATGTTTCACTCAAGACCGAGGCCGCTAAAGCTATACGTGCTGATATACTGCATATCTCAAAATTTATGGAGCTTGGTGGTGGGCAATGGGGAGACGACCCAAATGATCTGGTTGGTCTTCGTCATCAGTTTTTGGATAACCTTGCAGGCATTGACCGTATTTTAGTGCTACGGGCGCTGAGGAAAGGTGAACCTGATTACCTGTATGAACTTGTAGAGATACCAAAGGATCTGCTGAAAAGAGCGTCAGCGGGGCGCCTTGAGATGCGAATAGAAAGCGCCCAATACCCAAAACCTGGGTATTGTTTTGTTGAAAATGCCGGAGAGCTTCTTTTCAGTCTCTACTTTGATGGAGGAGGAGAGCGTAAATTGCAGATCAAAGGCTTAAGGAAGGTGTTATGTAAGGTTCATGCCTCTTGGCAGTTTGATTCCCCTCAGCAAAATCAAGATCGAGAGTTGGTGTAACCGTCAACAAGCGTTGCTTGGCAATGTCAACATAGTCGGATTTCAATTCGACGCCGACACACTTGCGCCCCGTCTCAATGGCCACCATGCCTACGGTGCCACTGCCGAAGAAGGGGTCCAGAACTATTCCGCCTTTTGGTGAGCCTGCCAGCATGCAAGGACGAACCAACGCTTTTGGAAAAACGGCGAAGTGGGCTTCTTTGCAAGACTCTGTATTGATTTGCCAAACAGTCCGCTTGTTTTTGAGGGACTTGCCGTCAGCTGTTCGCTCTTTGATTGACTCCTGATCAAAATAATAATTTTCGCTCTTTGAGAGCATGAAAATGTATTCATGCGACACGGTTACCCTGTCTTTGACCGACTCAGGCTGGCAGTTTGGTTTGTGCCAGATTATATCTGAGCGCAGATACCAGCCGTCAAGTTGAAGCGCCATAGCCAGCATCCAGGCAACACCGATAAGGTCTTTAGGTTTAAGTCCCGTCGGGGTATCAGGACGATAGGACATTGCACGTCCCATGTTTTTCGCATCCGATTGACGCCAGGTTCTCCCACCAGACGTGTATGTGTTACCGATATTGAGCCAGAGCGTACCATCGGACCGCAGTACTCGCCGAACTTCGCGAAATACTTTGACCAGATGCGCGATATAGTCATTGATCTCCGTCTCTGCCCCTATTTGTCCTTCGTACCCGTAATCACGCATCCCCCAATAGGGTGGAGAAGTGACGCAGCAGTTAAAGGTATCGTCTGGGAGCAAAGAAAGTTTCTGTCGAACGTCACCGTGGATAATCTGAACTGGGTTAGTTCCGGAAAATATATCTGACTGTAAGCAGCTTATGGATTCTGCGGAAGCGTTCACTTTTCCCTCCGGTTTTCTTTCGTTTTACCACCGGCGTTGTAAACGGCGGTTTCTTCGTTGACCCGCGAAACCAGCGCGTCAAGGATGTAGGCATGAAGAGACATATCCGACTCAATAGCCTTGTGCTTGAGAGCTTTGTGTAGATTTTCTTCGATCTCAAGCGGAAATGTTTTCTTTGTCTTAGATTTGGCTGTCGCATTCATATTAGTAAAGTTACCTTAGTAACCAAGGTAAGTCAAGTGAATAATTCACATCAAATTTAATATTTTCTTCTATTGTCATAAATCCTTACCATTTGGGTCATAATTATCAAAAAAAGATCAAAATTGGTTCATTCCTTGCATTTTATATGCTGAAGCACAAAAAATTGATTGCTTTTAGCACAATTTTGTAACAAAATACTTTTCCAAGGTTCTTCAGGCCTTAACATGAGTAAAGTTTCCAAAAAAACTTCCATTGGGGAAGATACAAAATTGAGCATACACAGTTACGAAGAGCTTGCCGCACTGCACGCTATATCTAAAATTTTAGCCCAACCTACAGATTTGCGTGATGAACTAGAGCAAGTTCTGCAGGAAATGAGCCTGCGTTTAGGTATGCAGCGAGGCATGATTTCGCTCCTGGATCGCGAAAAAAAGGAAGCCTGGCTGGATATTGCCCATGACGTAAATATAGAAGGATTGGATGTAACTTATAAACCCGGTGAAGGCATTACCGGCCAAGTTGCCCAGACGGGCCGCCCGATGGCTGTGGCCAATTTGGGGCATGCCACTCATTTTTTAGACCGTACGGGGGCAAGACGTCATCTAAACAGGTCGGAACTGGCTTTTCTTTGTGTTCCCATTATTTATGACGACCATGTCGTGGGAGTTTTATCGGCCGATAAAGTCGCGCGCGAAGTAGAAAATTTGGATAAGGAACTGGCGATGCTTTCAGCGGTTGCGGAATTAATGGCCAAATTTGTGCACATCAGAGCGCTAGAAGAGGAAAACAAAAGACTGAAGAAAATTGTCGGCAGTACGCGGGCACCTTCGATAGATATTATCGGCCATTCTAAACCTATGCAGGAGGTATTTGGTTTAGTCGCCCAGGTAGCCGATTCCAACACAACTGTTTTAATCTCCGGCGAAACCGGGACGGGCAAGGAACTAATCGCCAGGGCAATCCACATGAACTCTCCGCGGCACAAAGGGCCAATAGTGCAGGTTAATTGCGCGGCTATTCCCGATACTTTGATTGAAAGCGAGTTGTTCGGTCATGAAAGGGGAGCTTTTACCGGCGCACTACAGCAGCGGCGGGGAAGATTCGAAGAAGCCAACGGCGGCACAATTTTTTTGGATGAAGTAGGCGAGCTTTCCGCTGCGGCTCAGGTAAAACTTTTGCGTGTTTTACAGGAAAAGAGGTTTCAACCGTTGGGCTCTTCCAGGGTTGTTAATGTTAATGTGCGCATTATTGCGGCAACAAACAGAAATTTAGAGCAAGATATTTTAGCGGAACATTTTCGTGCCGATTTATTTTATCGCTTGAATGTTTTTCCTATTTATTTACCCCCTCTGCGCGAAAGAGGCAGTGACGTTATCTTATTGGCCGATCATTTTATCCTGAAATACAGCAAGGAAATGGCCAAAAACATTAAAAGAATTTCTACATCGGCCATAGAAGTATTTTTATCCCATAAATGGCCGGGCAATGTGCGGGAATT
>DLME01000078.1:0-383 GCA_002479215.1 Syntrophaceae bacterium UBA7544 | reverse complement strand
GTGCGGGAATTGGAAAACTGCATAGAGCGGGCTGTTCTCTTATCTAATAGTGATACAATTGAGTGTATGCATTTGCCGCCGTCTTTGCAGCTAAGAGAAAAGGAATTGGACAAAAAAGAACGGGGGAAGCTATCTTATGTTGTGGAGGCACAGGAAAGATCATTGATTATAGATGCATTGGAAGAAGTCAGGGGAAATCAAACCAAAGCCGCAAAAATGTTGGGAACTACCAAACGCATCATTCAGTATAAAATTTCTAAACTGGGAATTGATCCGAAATTTTTCCGTAAAAAGAATAAATACGTCAATGAAGCTGAGTAGGATAAATATCTGATATTTTTTATGCCGGCTTCAACAAAATGGCCAATGCCATACCGGCATTA
>DLME01000202.1 GCA_002479215.1 Syntrophaceae bacterium UBA7544 | reverse complement strand
GAATGGGTGCGATAATGCGGATGCTCGGCGCCATCAGAGCCAACGCCAGATCGTCGGCCAGATTGGTGATGCGGTTAATTTTGACGCCCGGGGCTGGTTCCAGCTCATACATGGTGATGACCGGGCCGGGCATGACTTCCACAACACGCGCCTCGACGCCGAAATCGGATAGTTTCTTTTCCAGGATGCGGGAATTGGTAATCAAATTGTCCCTTTTCACGCGGGCATCCTTGTGCTGAGCTTCGTCCAATAAAGTAAGGGGAGGCAGTTGGAACTTGCCGTCCGTTGTTGTTTTAGTGAAATTAAAATGAGTTTGCTCAATTTTTTTGAGTTTTGTCTTTTTTAACGCTGCTGGATTTTCTTCGAGTGCCGGCTGAGTTTGTCTTTCCGCTTTTATGTTTTTAAATACCAAATTGGCAAATGCCGAGAGGCGGCTTTTGCCAAAGGCGATTAGTTTTATTGCAGATTGAGAAACTCTTTGAGCCACGGAAACCAATGAGAATTCAACCAAAGAAAGCAGCGTTACAATAAAAACGAGAATTAAAATAATATAAGTTCCGGCTACATTAAAGCAATATAAGAGCAGCCGGACAATTAATGCGCCGATTTCGCCGCCGGCCTGCAGTGTTTTTTCATAAATTGTTAACCCGCCATCTAAAATTATGGCCATAAGTCCGGCGAAGGAAAGAACAAAAAATAAAAATCCCGCTGGCCGGCTGACGTTGATGGTAAATTCGGGCTGTAAAAAATATTTAAAACTGCAGACGAAAAGGATAAGAGGCAAAAGAAAAGAAGCAACGCCCAGAAGACTAATCAGGGAAGCGGCCGTATAAGATCCAGCCGTGCCGGTAAAATTATGCGTTGCCTGACCAGTAGAAGCGAAGTGGGAAACGACGTGGGTAAAAGAAGGATCTTGCGGATGGTAGGAAACAAGACACAAAAGCGTAAATACAGCCAGGGCCAAGCACACTACGCCTTTAATTTCCCGGGTTCTTTTATTATCCTTTTGTTTCTCTGTTTTTTTCTCTTCCATTTTATCAGCGCATCAAAATAATTTGTCAATGCTGGGCTGTTGACCGGGCGCGCATTCCCGCAAGGGAGGCGCAATCATGCTTAAATACATTCACTGCCGGAAAAAGCCGAATGGCTTTTTCAAAACGCTCATCTGCTGTGTTGCGCTGCAAACCGCACCGCTCAACGTATATCCATATACGCCTCGCGGGTCGCTTTTTTTGCGTGCCTTGCATCTGAACATTTTTGAACAGCCCAAAACATGGGGTTTTTCAACGACCCCAATGCTGGTGATTATTTCAGAAAAAAGGCGATTTGACAAGTAGTGTAAAAAATCCGAATAGCCAGCAATAGTAAGGAAAGAATTTCCAGCGCGGTTCGCGGATAACCAGAAAAAACAGCTTAAGGGATAGCAGCCCAGTTAAGTCGGCGCAGATAAAACCAACAAAACAGAGCCATATTTCCCCAGAGGGAATTTGCTTAAAGTATGGCGCCTCCAAAATAATGGCGCCGCTGTACCCAAATGCAATATGGCGTCCAATGCCACTCCCGGCTGGTGAAAATCCGGCAAGAAACTTTGAAGGATAACCAGATGAGCGGAACTGCTTACTTGAAAAAGTTCGGTCAATCCTTGAACGATTCCCAAAAGTACGGCAGTAGAAGGGTTTAAGTAGCTTCCCTTTCCATATCTTTGATGCCAGCGGTACCGGCTTCCCGCCAATAGTCGTAATTCTTAATAATTATATTTCTGACTTTTTCAACAAGTTCCTGTCGTTTTTCAATATCATAGTCTTTTACGTTTATTTCTTTATCGATGACCAGTTTCACCCTGCCGGGGCGCACTTTCAGAGATCTTTTAGGCATAATTTTACCGCTGCCGATAATAGAAACAGGTACAATGGGCACGCCCGATTTAATGGCTAGATAAAAGGTCCCCTGTTTGAAAGAATTGATTTCTCCGTCGCGGCTTCTTGTGCCTTCCGGGAAGGTCATTATTGACTTACCTTCCCTAATGCGCAACGCCGCTTCATCGAGGCTTTGCAATGCCCTTTCTCGATTATGCCGGTCAATTTCAATATATCCGGCGCTTTTCATTGCTGCGCCGAAGACAGGTATATTGAATAACTCTTTTTTGACCAGCCACCGGAATTGGCCGGGGATATAGGCTAAGGCAATTAATATATCAAAATCGCTTTGATGGTTGGCCATGAAAACATGTGGCTTCCCGGGCTGGAGATTTTCTTTGCCGATGACTTCCACCTTTGTATTGCATATTAAAAGTAAAATCTTGCCCCAAAGGTTGGCTATTTTATGAACTTTGTTGTGGGCATTGGGAAAAATCGAAAATGCCACAGACCAAAAAGACATAAAAGCCGTTATAACAACACCTAGCGTAACTAAAAGCGCTGAGCGGATCATAAGAGTTCTTCCTTCAAGACTAATGAATATGCAATTTTTTTACTTGATAATGTTACTGAAGTCAATAATGAATTATATATAAAAACTTATTAATATTTTTACCTTTATGCTGTAATGACGCGCAGATGATGATAACGGCCTGTAGGCGTTGATTTTTTTAAGAGGTCTATAGTCCAAAAAATAAAAAATCTGGTTGTTTTTTTATCCGTTAGTTGAAATGAACCCAGCATTTTCAAAACGCTAAAAGACCTATTTTTTCAGGAACTCCAGAAGTTCTTTTACATCCGGTAATTCCTTCAAAGGATAAATTTTGACGAAGATCGCTCTTCTGTCTTTATCGAAAATTATGTTGGCTCGCTCGGAAAAACCGAACCGGTCGATAAATATCCCCAGACGCAGGGCAAGGCCTCCGTGCGGCCAAAAATCGGCCAATAAATCCGTTTTTTCGATGCCGAGTTTTTCCGCCCAAGCCTTTTTGCAGGGCACGGAATCAACAGAAAGCCCCAAGGGAACGGTATTTAAATTTTGGAAGCTTTCAAAATTACTTTCCAGCGACTGCATTTGCCGGGCGCAGACATCTGTCCAGGCAAGGGGATGAAATGAAAGAAGTATTTTTTTGTCCGTTAATGCCGCCGTATCGATAACCGCGTCTTTGTGGTTCTTTAAAGAAAAATCTCCAAATTTATCTCCGACATTGATTCTGGCCATGTTCTTGCGCCTCCTTGTTAATTTTGTGGTCGTATTTTTTTAAATCGTTCTTTCAGGTCAGCACATACTAACTGCTAATCGGAAAGACGCGAATAATCCGTATAACCTTTCGGACCCGGCGTATAAAATGTCTTATCATCCCATCTGGCCCAGTTAGCTCCGCTCGCAATACGCTCCACAAGATCAGGATTGGAAAGAAACGGTTTGCCGAAAGCGACGGCATCGGCATAACCTTCTTCAATGACACGAGATCCGCTGTCGCTTTTGAATCTGGAATTAATAATCATGGTTCCTTTATATTGTGAGCGGAAGTGCTTGGCGATTTCCTTTACCGCATAGGGAACATTGTCTACCGGGTTAAATGGTTCGGTGAAATGAGCGTAAGCTAAATTATGATAATCGTTTAAGCTGTGGGCAATATATTCAAATGTTGGTATGGTATCCTCGTCTATGGTTATACCGAAAAAACCATGGCAGGAAGGATTCAGCCGGACACCAACTCTATCGAAGCCGATAGCAGTGCCTATTGCCGATAATGTTTCGAAGAAGAAACGCGCTTTGTTTTCATGAGAACCGCCATATTCGTCCTTGCGGTTATTGGAGCAATTAGTGAAGAACTGATGAAAAAGATAGCCGTTGGCGGAATGAATCTCCACCCCGTCAAACCCGGCGACAACGGCATTCTCAGCAGCCTGGCGAAAATCCCGCGTGATGGCGTGTATCTCTGTTGTGGTAAGGGCATGCGGCGCTACGGTGTCTTTAAAACCCTCCGGTGTAAACGACTTATCCATAGGATTTATTGCCGAGGGGGCTACGGGAAGCTTGCCGCCGTGAAAATCCGGGTGGGATATGCGGCCACAGTGCCAGAGCTGGCAGAAAATATGCCCATTTTTGCTATGGACAGCCTCGGTGACCAGTTTCCAACCTTCAACCTGTGCCGGGCTGTAAATTCCCGGAGTGTTTATATAGCCCACTGCTTGCGGGGAGACTTGCGATCCTTCGGTAATTATCAGCCCGGCGGAGGCTCGCTGGGCATAGTATTCGGCAATGAGCGGTGTCGCCGCGTTATCGGGATTATCGGCACGGCTACGGGTCATGGGGGCCATAAATATCCGGTTGGGGAGTTCGTATCGCCCCAGCTTTATCGGTTTCAAAAGAACATTGGCATTCATTTGTTTACTCCTTGGAAATTATTTTAAAATGCATTACACCGGAGCAGATTACAGCAAAAAAATCATTTTTGTTAAATATCTATTAGTTTATTTTAAAACTAATTATTATGAAAGGTTTATTTATTCAATGGACATTAACGAACGCCAACGTTCCGACTCCGTAGCATAGGGAAGATTGGTTTTTTTGAGCAAATTTATTATTGGTTCTTCATTGAGTCTCAAATAGGGATTAATCCGGCGTTCATCGGCCATAGTCGAATAAACATGATCCGGGTCGTAGGAGTTCCAGAACCGGTCAATTTCTTTATTATTGGGCTCCAGGCGTTTGGCAAAGGCCAGGGAATCTTTGACGTAGTCATGACCGGCGTAAATTATGGTATCATCCGGCAAGGCCGTGAGGCGTTTGATAGACAGATAAAAATTTTTCAAATTACCGGAGAAACAATTACCCACCGTTCCATTGAACAAAGCATCACCGGTGATTAGCGCCTGCCCTGTGTAAAAGCACACCGAATCATCGGTGTGGCCGGGAGTCCGGTAAACAACAATTGTTTCTCCGTCAATTATGATTATGTGATTGTCGGGAAAGGCGGCAGAATTCAAAAATTGCGCGCGGGTCGCTTTGAGCAGGTGATCGTTGCCCGGCATATGATCGTCGTGTTGATGAGTATTGGTGACAAACGTAAGTGACAGGCTATTGCGTTCCAGGAAAGAAAGTATTTCCCGCCAGGCCCCGCCGTCAATGGCCATGGCCTGTGTTGTGCCGTAAATTAGGTAGGCCAGGTTATCAGCGCCGTAGCGAGATTGTTCAACATTCAGCATGAAAAATCCATTCACTTTCTCTTAAAAACAGAACATTTTTGAAAATTATATTTAATAACAATTTATTTTCAGGAAAAGGAGTATAATGAAGACAACGCTTGCGTGTCAAGATAATCGTAAAAGTCCCTTGGCTGCCGGGGCGATCAGCTGCTTGGCGGCAATTTATATTTTTAAAAAATATTTGACAAATTCAGGCCTTAGTAATAACATAACGCCGCTTTTTCATAACGCAAGCGCTCTAAGCGCTTTTTTATTTTAGGGTAAATTCTTTCAGGAGATGTTTTTCCAAAGTGCAAAAAATTTTAACAAAAAAAAGGGCACTGGAAATTATCGCTAATTTCCGTCAAGCCGGCGTTCTTGTTATCGGTGATGTAATGGTTGACCATTTCATTTGGGGAAAGGTTTCCCGCATTTCTCCAGAAGCTCCGGTGCCGGTGGTTGATGTTCAAAAAGACAGCATCCTGCTGGGCGGTTGTGCGAATGTCCTCAACAGTATCTATACTATGGGAGGCAAGGTTTATGTAGCCGGAGTTATTGGTGCGGATAATGTTGGGAAAAGGCTGCTTACGGAACTGCGGCAAAAGAAAATCGAAACACCTGGTATCATTGTGGATAAAGGAAGGCCGACTACTCTGAAAACAAGGGTTGTCGCGCATGGCCAGCAAGTTGTGCGCTTTGATAAAGAAAGCAAGAAAACGATTGCTAAAGTAAACACCAATAAAATTCTGGAATATGCGAAATCTCTACAAAAGAAAATTGGAGCTATTGTTATTTCCGATTACAATAAGGGAGTTATTTCTAAAGAACTTGTCGAAGGAATAAAAAAAATAGTGAAAAATTCGGGAATATTTATCTGCCTTGATCCCAAACAGAACAATTTTTCCATGTACGAAGGGGCACATGTGATAACTCCCAACCATCATGAAGCCCAGCGTGCCGCTGGTATGGAGATAACCAACGCCGATGATCTTCAGAGATTAAGCAGCGCTCTTTTAAAGAAGTTTGATTTTCAGGCAGTACTCATCACGCGGGGAGAAGAAGGCATGAGCCTTTTTGAAAAAGGTCAGAAAATTGTTCATACTTATTTTCCGGCGCAAGCCAAAGAAGTTTACGATGTAACCGGTGCCGGCGATACAGTTATCGGCGTGCTTGCCCTTGGTCTCGCCGCGCAGGCCGAAATGAAGGAAGCAACATGTTTGGCTAATCTAGCCGCAGGTATCGTTGTTGGTAAAATCGGCACGGCCACTGTTTCCAGGGAAGAGCTAATAAAAGTAATATGAGCAAACCGACTGCGGCTGAGCCGGTAAAATTGCTATTTAGCGTATTGGCAACAAAAGTTGCTTTGCTAAATGAAGCGATAACGATTTTATCAGCTGCTTACGGCCAGCCTGATTTTGTAAGTGTTATAATGCCATTTGATTATACGGATTATTACTGCGCAGAAATGGGCGATAATCTTGTCCGGCGGTTTATATCTATGGAAATACTGATCAGGCCGGAGATATTGCCCGATATTAAGTTGGCTACGAATGATATCGAAGATAGGTCGGCATTAGACAAGCGGCGGCAAATTAATATTGATCCCGGATATATATCCAAAGCGCATTTAATTTTGGCCACCGGCAAGGGTTATACACACCGGCCTTATTTACGTGATGGGATTTATGCCGATCTGACGTTGATTTACCAAGGAAAAAAGTTCTGTCCTCTTCCCTGGACATATCCCGATTATGCTGAGGGGGAACAAATTTCAATGTTTAGCAAAATAAGAGCGAAATACTTATCGCAGTTGAAAATGGCGCATCCAATATAAAAAGTTCTTATAAACAAACAGGTGGATAAATGATCAAAAGTATGACCGGCTATGGGCGGGCTGAAGAAGTTTTCCAAGGAAGACATATTGTTGTAGAAGCGAAATCCGTGAATCATCGGTTTTTGGAGATATCGCTGCGCTTACCTTCAGCGTTTTTACCTCTGGAGCTGGAGTATAAAAAGAAGATTGGTGAAAAATTCAAGCGCGGTAGAATAGAAGTATTTATACGGCTGGAAGAAGAAGACGGTGATGCTTTCGCAGCCAGTTTAAATTTGGATGTTGCCCACAATTATTTTAATGTTTTGAACCGGCTTAAAAAGGAATTCGGTTTTAAAGAAGCTATTAACTTAAAGATGTTGACCGGCTTTCGCGATATTTTTTCTGCGCAGACAGAATCACAGCTGAGTCCTGATTTTTTAAGTCAAGTTGAAACTTCCCTGCAAGACGCTCTGAAAATGCTGATGAAAATGAGACAGGAAGAAGGATTTGCCATTTACCGGGATATGGAGGGAAGGCTGGAATCGATCAAAGATATTTTGAAGGCGATAAATTTGCGCGCACCGCAAGTTGTCCTTGAATATCAGAGGCGCTTAACCGAAAGAATCAGGGATTTGACGAAAGGGTGTGAACTGGACGATACCCGATTGGCCCAAGAAGTAGCCTTGATGGCGGAGAAAAGCGATATCACCGAAGAAATAGTCCGGCTACAAAGTCATATTAGTCAGTTTGTGGTGTTGCTGCAAAGCGATGAAGCTGAAGGCAAAAAGATTGATTTTCTTTTACAGGAAATGAATCGTGAAATTAATACGATTGGTTCAAAAAGTAACGATACTGAAATAACTCGTCAGGTCATCGAAACAAAAAGTGAACTGGGCAAGTTACGCGAGCAGGCACAAAACATTGAGTAATATTATGGCCAAAGGATTGTTTATAGTTGTTTCGGGGCCATCGGGAACCGGGAAAAGCAGCATTTGCCAGCGGCTGCTGAGGTCTTGTCCCGAAATAAAATTTTCCGTTTCCTACACCTCCAGGCCGCCGCGTCCCAAAGAGATAAATGGGAAAGATTATTATTTTATTTCCCGCAAAGACTTTCAGGCGCGTATTAAAAAAGGTGAATTTGCCGAATGGGTGGAAAATTATGGTCACTTGTATGGGACATCATGGAAAACTATGGAAGAGTTTCTGCAAAAAGGTAATGATCTATTGCTGGATATTGAACTTCGCGGCGCTAAAAAGATAAAACAAAAGTTTAAAGGCGGTGTTTTTGTTTTTGTTCTTCCACCATCCCGTGCAGAGCTTTTGAAGCGCTTGGAAAGGCGCGGCCACGCGACCAATGAAGTTATTCAAACCAGACTTGTTCAAGCAGAGAATGAATTAAAAGAGATTTCGTGGTATGATTATATAATTTTTAACGACGCTTTGGAAAAAGCAACCGATCAATTGCGTTCTATCTATATTACGCAAAAATGTAAAAGGAGTAGTTTACGTGATAAGGTTAAACAATTTATGAAAAAAAATGGTATATTTTAGGAGGTCGAAATACAAATGGCAAGAATTACAGTAGAAGATTCCTTGAGCGTTGCCAAAACCAGATTCGGTCTGGTATCACTGGCATCCAAGCGTGCGCGTCAATTACTTAAAGGCTCGGCACCGTTAATAGAAAGCAAGAACAGGGAAATTGTGTTGGCGCTACGCGAAATTGCCGCCGGAAAGGTTGTTTACGCTCATCCAGAATATTTAAAAGGTACAAAGGAAGATTTCAAGCCAATTCCGGATAATACTGAGTTCATCGGCGATGAAGAATATCTCGAATAAAAGAGCAATCAATAAATTAATCTTTGCCCTTGATACCGACAGTTATAAGGAAGCTTTATCATGGGTAGAGCTTCTTTCCGGTCATGTCGGCATGTTTAAAGTGGGCAAAGAATTGTTTACTGCCGTCGGACCGAAAATTATTGAGAGCATCAAACAAAAAGGGCAGAAGGTTTTCTTAGACCTCAAATTCCATGATATTCCGAACACAGTTGCCCGTGCGGCTGAAGCCGTTGTAAGAATGGGCGTGGATATGTTTAATGTTCATGCGTCCGGCGGCGGTAGGATGATTAAAGAAGCGGTTTTTGCTGCCCGGGCTTGTGCCGATAAACTTGGCAAAGCTAAACCGATTATTCTGGCTGTAACAGTGCTTACCAGTCTGGACAACGCTGATTTGGCGGAAGTTGGATATAAAAAAAGTGCTAACGAATTAGTTCTCCTTTTGGCTAAGGTAGCGCATGTTGCGGGCGCATCAGGTGTAGTAG
>DLME01000111.1 GCA_002479215.1 Syntrophaceae bacterium UBA7544 | reverse complement strand
GGCTGTATTGCGTGACATTTCGTCTGAAGATAGAAAATGAAGCCGAATGGTTCAAGTATCTGGAAGAGGGTGGAAGGATTATTATCTGCGCCTGGCATCAGCAGTTTTTTGTCGGCGTTCGGGTTTTTAAGAGATACAAAAAATACTCGACCGCCTTGATGACTTCCCGAAGTTTGGATGGACAAATTGCCGCCGGTGTTGCTCAAAGGGCCGGATGTTATACCGTATGGGGTTCTTCCTCCCGCGGCGGCGGGACTGCCCTGAAAGAAATGATAAACAGGATAAAACAACACCGGCTGGCGGCGCACATTCTGGATGGGCCAAGGGGCCCGGCAGGCATTGTTAAGGCCGGTGTCATTGCCCTTGCCCACGGCGCTGATGCCGCTATTGTTCCTGTGTACGCCAGGGCCGATCGATCCTGGTATATGCACAGCTGGGATAAATTTATGGTTCCTAAACCTTTCGCGCGTGTTACTGTTAACTTTTGTCCCCAGATAAAACTGCCGCCGGCAAAAGATAAAGCGGATATTGAAAATCAAAGACAAATGCTGGAAAATGCCATGCGGCCTTACCTGTATCGCTAAGTATTTCCGGTTGGGGAAAAATTTGAGAGCATTGCCTTACCGCCCGGAAATTAGTATTAATGTTCCAGCCACTTGGCCATAAGTTTCAACTCACGCTCTTCCCACTGGGGTAAATAACGGATACGTAAAAAAGATTCGAAAAGTTTATCCATTGTTTTTACTGCGTTTTCTATAAGATAAATTCTTTCCAATAGGTTTCCCGAAGGGTCTTCTGGAGTTTCCGGTGAGCTTATTGCCGGCAGGCTCAATGAATGAAAATTAAAAGAATCGGCTTTAAAAGTAAATTCCCATTCATTTTGATTATAACTTAGCTTGATTCCCGCTTCTTTAACTTTTTTCCCTTGGCGGATAGCTTCCTTGCCTTCTTTAAGTTCGGTGTGGATTCCATGACAAACAACACCTTGGGAATACTCGCCTTCGCCGGATTCCAAAACAATTCTTTTCAAGAAATGAAGTTCGACTTCTTCACTGTCGGTTAGCGCTATCCTGCCGTTGCGTTCTTCTGATTTAAACCAAAGCCAGGTTAAAAATTCACGGCCAATAAGAGAGATAGCCTCTGCGGGTTCATCATTTTTTACTATCTGCGGATTTTCTTGCGGCAAAAAGCGTTGAAGATTTAAAGAAAAAGTTTTCTGGAACAAATCAACGAAATCATCCGCGACCGTATCGGCAAGCGAGGAAAAATAAATCTTGTTTTGTCCTATGGCCCAGCAGACATCATAAAAAGAAGGTACGGGATCAAGTTTAGCCAGAAGTTCTAATTTAACCTTATCTTTGATAGCTGTTGCGGTTTGTTTATTAATCCGGCTGGAGTCTGAGCTTTGGGTAAGATAGTTTCTTTCTTCCGTCATTAATTTGAGTTTCATCAATTTGGGCGGGATCAGCTTGCGATCAATGCGCAGGCAAAAAATGAGATAATCACCCAGCGCATAATCAGCCTTTTCGAAGTCAGCATCCAGCACATTGGTAAGAGAAACCCAACCGAGCCGCTTTTCTGCCGTTGATTTGGACGCCTCACGAAAAGCATTGGCTTTAATCCGGCTATTGACGAAATTCAAAAATGCCGGCGGTAGCTGACCTTCCACATGAAATCTCATAAAAGTAAAATTGCCTTTGAGCAGACCCATAATTAGCACCTCATCGGCGTGCACCGTATATTAAACGTCCTGAATCTGTCAAGACTTTATCCTCGTTAATTATCCTAAAAAATCAATTGTTTTGTAAATATATCGGTAAATTTTTATGCATAGACAGCGGCTTTTTTTTATGTTAGTGAGCTTCATATTTTGAGGTTGCGATCGATCCCGCGACTTGGAATCCCTCGACACCAGCAGGGAGAGGAATGCGCCCCCCGATCAGGTCGAGGGCAGGCTGTACTCGCGGGAGGTCGCGCTATTATAGGGAGCCGCCGGCTCCTGCAGGAGGTAGCTCCACTGAAAATCAAGAAAGTCGGGATTGTTGCCAATGTAGAAAAAGTAAAAATCGCCCAGTACGCCAAATCTTTAAAAGAGTGGCTGGAAGAAAAAAACACAGAAGTGTTTTTGGAGGCTCAAATCGCCCTTAAAATGGGTGTCCGCGGCGGGCTTAAATGGGATGAACTGACGAGTAAATCTCAACTGCTTGTTGTTTTAGGCGGTGACGGCACAATGCTCCGCGCGGCGCGCTATGTGGCCAAGCATGGTGTTCCTATTCTGGGAATCAATATGGGCAGTTTCGGCTATCTCACCGAAGTCAATTTAAATGAAATGCACTCAGCATTGGAATTAATTCTGGGCGGTAAGTTTACGGCGGAAAAAAGGATGATGCTGACTATAGCCATTAAACACGGCAAAACCAGCACTAATGTGGGCGATGTCTTGAATGATGTTGTCATCAATCGGGGCAACCTATCCCGCATTACTGAACTGGAAACATCGGTTGACGGCGAGTACCTGACGACTTACAAGGGAGACGGTCTGATTATTTCCACACCTACCGGCTCCACGGCCTATTCGCTTTCGGCGGGCGGCCCGATTGTTTTCCCCGCAAAAGACTTGATAATTATTAATCCCATCTGTCCCCACACTTTGACTAACCGCCCGATTATATTTCCGCAGGATTCGAATTTAAAAATAAGACTATGGTCCAAAGGAAGGGGTGCCACTTTGACTTTGGACGGACAGGAATCTTACCAAATCGAGTCCGGAGATGTTGTGACTATAAAAAAATCAAAATATGTGACTAAGCTGATTCTTTCACCGCATCGCAGTTACTGGGAAATATTACGTTCCAAACTAGGCTGGGGCGGTTTACCTTCAGGAGCTGGGAAAAGGGAAAATGCTTAATGACCTGAGCATTAAAAACTTTGCCATCATTGATGAACTCCATGTTTCCTTTGGTGAAGGGCTGAATGTTATCTCCGGAGAAACCGGTGCCGGAAAGTCGATAATTATCGGTGCGGTAAGCTTGCTTCTGGGCGATAGAGCGACTGCGGACTTGATCAGATCGCAGGCGGACGCGGCAACGGTGGAAGCGCTCTTTAATATCGCCTCCAATAGTGAGCTGCGGGAGAAAATAGCGGCCATGGGTTTTGCCGACGGTGAAGAACTGATAATCCGCCGGGTAATTTCGCGTACCGGCAAAAACAAAGCGCTCATCAATGGGCAAATGGCAACGTTGGCTAATTTGTCCGCCATCAGCGAATCGCTGATTAATATCTGCGGCCAGCATGAACATCAGGTAATTCTCAATGCCGAAAATCATATAGATATACTGGATGAATTCGGCGGTTGTCTGCCGCTGCGGACTTCCTATGCCGAAGCGTATAATCAATATGTACAAATCAGAAACAAAATAGAAAAGTTGGAAAATTTGCGCCGCAGCCGTGAAGAAAAAGCAGACTTGTTTAAATTTCAGCTAAAAGAAATTCAGGATATTAATCCGCAACCGGCGGAAGACATACAACTGGTTGATGAAAAAAAAGTTCTCGCTAATGCGCAAAAGCTCATAGATTGGGCCAACCACGCTTATGATTTGCTCTATGGCGAGAAGGATTCCGCTGTCGTTAAGCTGAAAGAAGTCCAAAATCAGGTAAAGGAAATCAAAAATATTGATGCAAATTTAAAGATTACCCCTGCGGATATTGAGGGCAGTTTTATTACACTGCAGGAAGCGGCTTTGGTTCTGCGCGATTACAGCAAAAATATTTTCTTTGATCCGGAGAGGCTCTCCGCGATTGACGAACGTCTCGAAATGTTGGGCCGGCTCAAACGCAAGCACGGCGGCTCTCTCGAAAGTGTTCTTTCCAAAAAACAAGAAATAGAAGAAGAATTGCGCCGGGTTTTTTCCGTGGAAGAAGAGTTGGAAAATCTGGGGAAAGATGAAACAACAGCTAAAAACAATTTACGGCAAAAAGCGCTTGCTCTTTCTCAACTCAGAAGGGAAGCGGCGGTGAAGCTGAAAGGCGCCGTGGATAAAGAAGTACGCGAGTTAAATATGCCGCATGCCTCCTTTCAGGCTAACTTTAAGAAAAGCGCCGCCGATAAAAGCGTCGAATCTTTCGGACCGAAAGGCGGCGACGAGATAGAATTTTATCTGACGGCTAATGCCGGAGAAGAGCCCAAGCCGCTAAATAAGATTGCTTCCGGCGGTGAATTATCGCGGATAGTTCTGGCTCTGAAAAATGTTTTGTCGCGCACAGGTTCTGTGGCGACGATTATTTTTGACGAGGTAGATAACGGTATCGGCGGAGCCACCGCAGAAATTGTCGGCCGCAAATTAAAAGAGGTGTCCGTCAATCATCAGGTCATTTGTATCACCCATTTGCCGCAAATTGCTTGTTTTGGAGAGGATCATTTGTATGTTTCCAAAAAGATCATGAAAGGCAGGACAACCACTTCCGTGGAAAAACTTGATGAGGGACAAAAGATTGAAGAAATCAGCCGGATGCTGGGCGGAGTGGATGTAACGCAGACTACACGCCAGCATGCCCGCGAGATGATTGACGGTTCCAAAATATCAAATTCCAGTAATTCAGGCGGGAGAGGAAAATGTTGAGGAAAGCGCGCATTGATGACGTGAAAACGATTCACCGCCTGATAAATTCATCGGCGGGAAAGGGTGAAATGTTGCCGCGCTCTTTGATGGATATTTACAATTCTTTACGGGATTTTTTTGTTTATTATGATGAGGACGAATCGTCAGTGGCCGGCATTTGCGCGATGAACATCATCTGGGAAAATCTCGCGGAAATCCGCTCGCTCTATGTTGACGAAAATCATCGGGGAAAAGGCATCGGCAAAGAACTTGTGGAAGCCTGCATTTCCGAAGCCATTACACTGGGTCTCTTTAAGATATTTACTCTTACCTACAAAAGAGATTTATTTGCCCGGCTGGCCTTTAAAGAAGTTGATAGGGCAACTCTGCCGGAGAAGATTTGGTCGGATTGTTTGCGCTGTTCCAAGTATCCCGACTACTGCGATGAAGTGGCGATGATTACGGAGCTATGAAACACTGGCGCAATACTATCCGCTTGACGTTGATTGTCGTTTGCCTTGTCGGGTGCGTAAGGGCTCTTCCGAAAATTCCGCCCAGACTACCGGAAAAACCGCTGGAACTTCTTTCCCTTGTTGCCGCCTCCAATATCGATTTCACAGATGATCTTGATTTAGCCTCTTTGGAATTAGCGATTGAACGCAGCGTCCAGTATTATGAAACCACGGGGAGGGATAAAGTTTATCGTATCGCGGATAGATCGGTCGATTCCAGGCAATTAATAAAAACACTTACCGCGTTTCGCGCCCTTATGCATGAGGCCGCCGATAACGCCGATTTAAGCAAAAAGATTACCGAAGTATTTGATGTTTACCGGGTAGCAGGCCCTGATGAAGACGGGAGAACACTTTTTACCGGCTATTACGAACCCCTGCTGGAAGGCTCATTAACTGAGAGCGAAAAATACAAATATCCGCTTTATCGAGTACCGGACGATTTGATTGTAAAACGTTTAACTCCCAATGAAAATAAGATTGGCCGGATACAGGGCAGCAAGTTTGTCCCTTACTATAGCCGCAGGGAAATCGATGTTTATGGAGTATTGCGGGGGAAAAACCTGGAGCTTATCTGGGTGGCAGATCCGGTGGATCTGTTTTTTCTGCATGTGCAGGGTTCCGGCAAGATTAAGCTCGAAGATGAAACTTTGTTGACGGTTAGTTTTGCGCAAACTAATGGCCGGCCTTTCCGCAGTGTAACAAGATTCATGTTGGATCAGGGCAAAATAAAGAGCAGTGAATCTTCCTATCGCTCTGTCAAAGCCATCCTGAAAGAAAGGGAAGAGCAGGAGCGCTATGAAATTTTAAGTTATAATGAAAGTTATATCTTCTTTCGTTTTGTGGATAAAGAACCGCGGGGCTCTTTGGGCGTGCCGGTAACACCGGGAAGATCGCTGGCGACCGATCCGGACTATTTCCCGGAAGGAGCGCTGGCGTTTATCCGCCTGCGTAAACCTGTTTTCGATTCCGCAGGTAATGTTAAGGAGAGAGTCAATTTTTCCCGGTTTGTGTTAAGCCAGGACAAAGGCTCGGCTATCAAGGGCCCCGGCCGAGTTGACCTTTTCTGCGGCTTTGGAGCAAAGGCGGAAGCCACCGCCGGCACTCTCAAAGAAAAGGGCGAACTTTATTTATTGCTGAAAAAATAAAATATGGTTCATTCCCCAGCAATTTACCCGCCGCAGGCCAGGGGGGAATGAACCATACATCTTTGTGCCTTAAAACGAAACCACTTAATTAAGTTAAATTCAAATACTTGTCTTGAGCTTCATCAGCGTCAGCTTCCGGGTCAGCTTCCGGTGTATCGTCCGGATGATGGCGACAAAAATCAAAACCATTGTTATCAGGAAAAACAAAGTTGCCGCTCCTTCCCAGAGGAGTGTCAGATAAGCAACGCCGACAACCGGCATTAAGCTTGCGCGCGTCATCAGGCGTAAGCCTTCATTTTGGGCAATCGTCCGGGCAATCGGCGGACTCACCTCATAGTAAAAGTTAACCAACGCTTTTCCCGCAGCGGAATTAAGCAAAATGCGATCCCGGAAATCCCGCAGGATTTGGACGTGCTGTTCCAAAGGCGAGCCGAAAGCCGCTGTGGCAATAAAACATCCGCCGCCCCCTCCTCCTCCGCCACCGCCATCGACAGGAGGAGGTGGAGGTGGCGGAGTGCTAATCGTGAAGGTTGCAGTGTTGGAGATTCCGCCGCCGGGGGTTGGATTTGTAACAGTAATGCCAGCCGTACTGGCGGTGGCAATATCTCCTGACAAAATCGTTGCCCTTAACTGTGTGAAGGAGACAAATGTGGTTGTACGAGGAGCGCCATTCCATTGCACCTGCGAATTGTCGACAAAATTGCTGCCGTTGGCAGTTAGCGTGAACGCGGCATTGCCTGCTATCGCGCTGGAAGGGCTTAAACTACTGATGACCGGTACAGGATTTACTGCCGTAGTGTTAAATACCCAACTGTTGTTTAATAAATTGGGATCAGTCATAGCACTGCTGACAGAGGCCGTATGGATTATGGTTCCGGTAGTTGTCGGTGTTCCAGTGAATGTTATGGTTGCACTGGCTCCGTTATTTAATGTGCCCAGATTGCAGGTGACGAAGCTTGTGCCGGTGCATGTTCCTGTGCTTGGCGTTACCGAAGCTAAACCAATGGTAGCGGTTCCGGATTGGATGAATGTGACTACTGTGGCCAGAGTAGAGTTTGTTGTATCATTGTTAGTAACAGTAACTTGATACGTAAAGGGGCTGCCGACAACTAATGGCGATGCTGGAGCTGCGGAGGTCAGGGCAAGAGAAAGATCCGCAGAAAGAGCCACAGAATTGTTAGCAAGAGTCACAGCCGCATTCGCATCAATGATACCTGCTCCGCAGGGGGTTGAAGGTGTGCAACTTGATCCTGGAAAAACACGCGCAGTCTGCTGGATGAGCGCAAGAATCTGAGCCGGCAGAAGAAGGGGATTTACCGATAATAAAAGCGAAGCGATTCCTACAACGTGCGGTGTGGCCATGCTGGTGCCTTCATAATAAACGTAAATATCATTTGTGGTATTACTGGGCAATGGTGTTGTTGTGCCTTTATTTAACGTGGATAGGACACCATTCGTAGGTATCGTAGGCGTAGTTGTATCTCCTCCGGGTGCGGCGATCTTTATAATCGATCCATAATTGCTATAGTAAGCCCGCCCGCCGGTGCGGTTAGTAGCAGCGACGTTGATTACACCATTGCAGCTGGCCGGAGTAAAACCTGCGGCATTAGCATTGGAATTGCCGGCGGCAACAACAACCGTGGCGCCGACCGCAGTGATATCATCAATGGCACTCTGCCAGGTTGTATCACAAGCACCAGGACCTCCCAGGCTCAGGTTCAACACTTTGGCCGGATTGGCGTTTGCCGGCACATTTAGAACAGACAGTCCCGCGGCCCAGCGCATGCCGTCGATGATATCCGAATCGTAACCGCCGCCCTTGCCCAGGACACGCACCGGCAGGATTTCGGAAACCCAGTTGATGCCGGCGACGCCCAGCGAGTTATTAGTGCTGGCGCCGATGGTTCCGGACACATGCGTGCCGTGCCAGGAGCTGTTGATCTGGCGGGTGCAGTGGGGCGCGCAGTCTGTATTGTAGCAGAAGCTGCTGCTGTTGTTCTGCTCCGCCGCGGTGCACCAGTCGCCCGGGTCGGATGCGTTGGTACCGGGGCAGTTGTTGTTGTTGGCCACCTGGGGATCGGTGATAAAGCAATAGCCCGTTAGCGTGCGAGTGAGATCAGCGTGGGCGACAATACCGGTATCAATCACCGCGACAACGATACTGCTAGAGCCTGTGGTAATATCCCATGCTCCGGGCAGGTTGGCCCCTCCCGGTTCAGGTGTAGTGGGATCTGTCGGTGAGTGATAATGCCACTGGTCGGCATATAACGGGTCATTAGGCGTAAGCAGCGGGAACATCCTCCGGTCAGGCTCAGCATATTCCACACCGGGGTCGGCAGCTAATTTCCGGGCAACCGCAGTTGCTTCGGCCAGCTTCATCCTCTGCGGCAATTTAAGTACATGGCCATCGCCGGACATGAAACGAAAATGCGTCAGCGGCACACCGGCCAGGGAACTCAATGCATTGACACGTTCATTAATCATCACGCGGGCACTATTATTGCCGGCTACCGCCGTCCGCACTAAAGAAGGATTACGATACTTAACGATCAGTTGATCGGTATAATCATAAGCCGCAAGTGATTGCAGCTGGTCGTTATTTCCCGGCCCACCGGCCGGAGATAAGGAAAGCTGGAATATTCCCCCTCCGATCACCATCGTCAATGCGCAAAAACTTATAAAGTAAATCCATTTCTTTTTCATTGGGGTCACTCCGTTTTATGATTTGGTATCTTCATTGTACTTTTTGGTGCCGCATCATTTTATCCTGCTCTACATATAAAATTTCCGGCCTTTTGCACAGACGCTGGATTACCGTTATTAATTGCGCATTATCGGAAGTATCCATTACACGAAACACATGTGCTCCACCGGACATGGGGCGAAGGTAGATCAATTGGGTTTGGGTGTCGCGCGAAAGTTCTTGCAGGTAATCGTCTTGTGCCGGATCGAAGTTAGGATCACGAAATTTGATAATTAGCTGCTGCATTTGTAATTTTGATGGAAGCGGTTGTTGCCCGATATTATTTTCTGCAGCTTGATTTGCTGCAGTCGTGCAGCCGATAAGGAATATCAGACCAAACAATCCCGGCAGTGATAAGCGGTTCAATATTCGCATAAAGGCATGTTTTTCTGTCTGTGGATTGTACAAGAATGCTCGAGAAACCCCTTTATTCGTAAGCATTCTCAACTTCTTTTGTCTTTGGCTAACGTGCCGGTTTGGAAAGAAAATTGATAAGAGCTTCTATTTGTGGCCAGAAATTATAACAGAGTTATTTTAATGTCAATTTTTTTTCTGGGCCTTAAAATTCTCCTTGACAGCCATAGGGAAAGGCTTGGCTTGGACCCGTTATCGGTTAGATTCCTTCCTGTTGGTCATTATGCTGGTGTCGCAGTCCTCCGAAGGGGACAATCTTGGCGACAATCCAGGTGATTGCGTAAAATATTCCCAAGAGAACGACATCCGTTGGACCGACAGGCAAATCCAATTTATAGGCGATGCAGAAACCGAGGAAAGCGGCCACGCCACCGATCAAAGGGGCCAGCACCGTAAACTGGTGCATATTGCGAGCAACCAAGTGTGCCGTTAAAGCGGGAATCAGCAGGAATCCGAACGCAATTAGCGGGCCGACGCTGAGCACTGCCATCGAAACAGTCAGGCCGATCAGTAAATAGAGCAGCACGTCCCAGAAAATGACGTTCTTGCGCAGTATAATTGCCATCTCGCGGTCGAACGAGACAAGGAGCAAATCCTTGTGGAACAATCCCATCACTGCAATGACCAGCGTAAGCGTGGCTGCCGTCAGCCCAAGATCGAAATTGGAGATGGCGATGACCTCTCCTTTCAGCATATCGAGCCAACCGATTTCGCCGTAAGGGTTTTTTGACAGCAACAGGATGCTCATCGCGGCTGCCACTACGTACACGGTACCGAGCCGGCCCTCAGGTTGTCCACGCCCACGTCGTTCTAAAAACGCCAGCACCAGGATTGCGG
>DLME01000004.1:24605-25738 GCA_002479215.1 Syntrophaceae bacterium UBA7544 | reverse complement strand
TGATGTTCATTGAGGTTTTCCTTAGTATAGATCAGCGGCATCAAAACGTTTTCCAATGCCGTGGTGCGCGGCAATAAATTGAAGCTTTGGAAAACAAAACCTATTACCCGGTTTCGCAGCCGGGCCCTTTCCGTGGCGGTGAGCCAGGTAATCTCGTGGCCGTCCAGCCAGTACTTTCCTGAAGTCGGGTGATCCAAACAGCCGAGGATATTCATCAATGTGCTTTTGCCGGAGCCACTGGCACCCATCAACGCCACAAGTTCGCCGCGGGAGATATTCAGCGACACGTCTTTGAGCACCGGCAAGTCAATCTCACCGAGATAGTAGGTCTTATGTATGTCTCGCAGTTCGATCAAATCCATGAATGGGTCACATCCTGACTAACTTTACCGGTCACCGCCGGGACTGCCCGAGCCAGTCTGGCCCTGGCGCTGCCCCCGCCCCACTTGGGGCGTAAACGGACTGCGTTCAGCACTGGGGATATCTGCAGTTTCTTGTGTTGCCTCGCCGATGACTACACGCAGGCCCTCGGTCAAATCGCTGCCTTCAACCTCCGTGAATGTGCCGTCCGTCAACCCGATTTTCACGCGCACAGGCCGGACGAACTTTCCTTGCTCGACCCAGATGGTTCCACGTGCTTGTAGTGTCGCGATGGTGTCAGAGACACCGCTACTTTCCCGGCTTGGAGAACCGGCATGTACATGTGGTGTTTGGCGAAACTCAGGGGTGATCTGTTTGGGCCGCGGCAACCAACGCAGTGCTGTATTCGGAATCAGCAGCACGCCTTTCCGACGGCCAATCATGAACTGGACGTTGGCTGTCAAATAAGGCAGCAGTTTGCCATCGTCATTTTTAGTGTTGACTTCGACGGTGTAAGTGACGACGTTCTGCGTCATCGTCGCATTGAGGCGGATTTTGCCGACCCTACCTTGGAACACCTGGTTAGGAAGAGCATCCACGGTGAACTCCACCGGCTGGTCTTTAGAAATGTTGCCTATGTCGGCTTCGTTGACCGACACCCAAATCTGGATGCGCTTGAGGTCTTTCGCAATGAGAAATAGGCTCGACGCACTCAGGCTGGAAACAACCGTCTGTCCGATGTTAACCCGCCGGTCAACAATCACACCCTTGAC
>DLME01000004.1:24379-24543 GCA_002479215.1 Syntrophaceae bacterium UBA7544 | reverse complement strand
CGGTCAACAATCACACCCTTGACCGGTGACTTTATGGTACAGTAATTGAGATTAATCTGGGCGGTGGCGAGGTTTGCTTTGGCTTGTGCCACCGCTGCCTTCGCTTGCTCTACGGCCGCATCAGCGGCCGCCAAGTTGGCTTTGGCTACTTCGTAATTGGCTTT
>DLME01000004.1:4536-24269 GCA_002479215.1 Syntrophaceae bacterium UBA7544 | reverse complement strand
CTGCGCCCGACCCCAGTCCTGCTGGGCCTGCAGCAATTTTGCTTTCATCTGAAGAACGTTGGCGTCAGCACTGATCTTATTAGCCTCAGCCTGCTGGACTTGGGCCTTAGCAGTATCCACGGCGGCGGCATAAAGCGAATCGTCAATATTGGCCAGCACCGTACCCACATTTACAACCGAGCCGTAGTCAATTGCTTTCCCGTGTTTGTCCTTGCCGAAAGTGCTAATCAACCCCGAAACTTGAGCACCAACATCCACTACTACCTCCGGCTCAACCGTGCCCGTTGCGCTGATTGTAGCCACCAGATCGCCCCGTTTCACCGGTATCGTGCGGTACGTCGGCACCTTCTTTCCCGTGGACCAGAATGACCACACACCAAAACCACTGATCACGACAAGCACTATAACTGCTAGGAACATGATTCTAACTTTTCGTCGCATAATAATCATCTCTACGGTTTACGGGTCTACCGCTTAATGATCCGTGAGGTCAAAGCATATTCATATTACACAGGTAATGCAATTTCACGCAATATTACTGGATAATCGCGGCCATTAAAAGGATTAAACTTTCTATTTCTCCTAATAATCACCTCCATATGACTGCAGGAATAAAACGCAAAAAATATACCAGAAATGAGTAAAAAAATGTAATCACTTAATATGATAGAATATTTAATAATTGGTATTGTAGAGTAGCAAATTCCTTCCCATAAAAATGGGAAGGATATATCCAATCTGAGGTATCCAACTGAATAAAAAGTACCCATGCAGATGAGTTTACGAAAACTGCCACAATATCCTGCTTTATGGGCAGGGATGAATGGCAAAACAATTTTCGTAAAACTTAAAATGATCTTATCCCCTTTGGAAGCTAAAAGAGAAAGAGTCACGCCCTCAGTATATATTAGAATTATTACGGAAACAGAAAAGATAGTTCCTGTTCTCCTAATTAGAGCGATAAACTACCGTTAATTGCAATTCGGTGTAATTACCGGGGGCATTCTCACTTAATTTTGGTTCTGTCTATTTGCAATAAATACCAACTTTCAATTGGAAATCATGAATCATTAGCGTATATTAAACCCCTTACTTTGTAGGTGTTTTCAGCAAGCACTTCTTCCTGTAAGAGAGATTTCTCAAGTTTTCCGGTAGACGCAACATTTCTTGGAATATTCGACAATGTCCAGAAAAAGAACGCTGCAAATAAATATCCTATTTGAACGCAATTTTAAATTTGGGAAACTTTGGGAATCAATGCTCATTGCAACCTCTGTAATGAAGACTATAAATAAAAATAGTGATAAAATAAAGTAATTCCGCCATTGACTTAACTGTAGCTTATGAATAAATTAAAACAAAAAGATAGAGGAGAAAAGTATGGATGAAATATTTACAAAGAAAGTGCGGTCTGCGGCAGTGGCTGGATGGTGGACTTTGTTAATCGCCTATTGTATTCTGCTGATTCAATGGCTTGCTTATTGGCTGATCATGAACAGACAGCCAGAAGGAATGCTTTGCCTCTGGGGTAAAGGCTTTACTTGGGCGGAAATTCGTACTATCTGGCTGTGGGCAATGGTGACATATAAACTCGGCTGTGGAATGATACTATTTGTCGTGATCTGGCTGACACTTTGGGCAAGACAGCTGGCAAAAAAATAGAATTGACGGTTATGGCTAAATAGCTGTTTTCAGCAAGCACTTCTTAGTTGGAAAAGATGAAAAACTTGTTCGAATATCTTGCAGTATGAATTGGAAGGTAATTAATATTTATCACTGGGGTTTCGATGAGAAGAAATGCTAACCAAGGCATCCACCGGACAGCTTTCAGCCATCGCTGATCCGCACGTTGCAAATCAATTATTGCAAACGCAAATCCTTAAAATATTTTATTCATCCACCATGGTTGTTGACTTGTAGGTGTAAGTAGCATTTGCTTCTTCCTGAAAGCAACAAAGCGTCAACCTTAACGAAAATGCAGGACTTCAATCCGAAAGCATTGATGTTTTTTCCTCAACAATTATGATATGCTTGCACTATTCTGTGAGTGGCCGGGGGCCAACTCGCGCATAGTTGAAATCATGTAGCGCCGTCGGGAACAAGGCTAAAAAAGGGAAAAGACAAATCTACAACCTGTAGTATTGGGAGAAACCGGTCTACTCGACTCCGATACGGCTCCCGTTAGTTTTTTTAAATCAACAGGTAATCATCAGGGATTTTTTTGAGAAGAGAGGCTGGAAACGGGATAAATTTTTCGTTATGATGAATCAAACTATTATAGAGATATAACAGTAACAACAGGGACAATATGAAACGAAAAGTTGCACATCTGCGCGAAAGCCTTATCCTCATCGGCGCCATTATCATGTTGGTTGGTTTGGGTAGTGCCATCATGATTTATCAGTCAGCTGGGGATGATTCAGAAAGCGTGTTGGGTTACGAAATAATAGATGGATCTGCTTATCCGATTAGGCCTGAAGATTCCAGGATGTATAGGCGTGATTTGGAACTTTATGGTGGAAAAGCAGCTGTGATTACTGATGATTTCAGTCGTTGGTTTGTCGGATTATGGCATGGAAAATCACTCGCCTTCACAGTAGCCGGCATTAGCATTTTTATATCCTTTGTGTTTTTCTTTGCTGCCAGTCGCTTGCCATTCCTCTTAAAATCTGATGTCCACAATGAAAACAATCGGGAGTGACCTCTATTCGACACTTCGTCACACTGATGACCTTGGGCTATTGCTGCGTCGTGATCAAGGACTGCTATGCGGATTGTGATACTAAAGTCCATCACTGCCTTGATTCTGCCGATTGGGCGAGCTGAAAAAATCGGGAGATAGAATTTTTACATATATCTTTCTTGTTATCCGCAAATCGTCAACCTCGACGAAAATGCAGGACTTCACATCAAAATCATTAATGCTATTTCCTCGATAATATGATAAAAATCCAAATTACTAATTATAAAACACTTGAAGAGGAAGAGATGAAAAAAATTATTAAAATCATTTTATTATTTGTTTGTTTTGCCGTTCCTTCAATGGCTTTTGCAAAGGATAGAGTTGTCCAATTAAATTTATCTGGCTGTGCCGATTGTAACGCAGATGTTAGAATAGGGGCAATCTTAAAAAAAACTAAAGGCGTCAAGAGGTATAAAAATAAGGGGCATGGTTTGTTAATTATTACCTTCAATGACGAAATTACTACGCTAAATGTCATCATTAATGAGCTCTCAAGAGGAAAGTTGTTCGTTGAAGGCGAAGCGATTTTTCTGAAATGAGAATAATTATTTTTTTAATTAAAATTGATTAAAATACATTATAATATATTTGAAAGGCAAATTTATTAATAAAGAGATTGAAAACAATAGAAGAACTTTTTACGACAATACTGTCGTAGATGCCTGTCTGAGATTATTTCGGGAAAAAGGTATTCAACTTAAAGGTACATGATTTTAAATCGTAAACTCCGATGTAGTTTTACCTGACTGAGGGATCTTGCGCATGAATAAAAGACGTTTTGTTTATTCATCACCGATGATTCTTCTATTGATCGTTGCTGTTGCCGGCTGGCTTGCCACGGACTATCTCGGTAATAAAGCCCGGCAGGAAATCATCGGAGAAAGCCGAGCTTCAGTATTAACCCTGTCCACCTATGTATCCTCAACATTCGCAAACGTCGAAGCGGCCGTTAAATCCCTGGCCGGTTCTCCCTGGATCGCTCCCGCACTAATATCCAAAAGGGATCAGGATATTGAACATGCCAATAGCGCGTTAGACAGATACAATTCCGCTTTAAACGCTTCCGTGTCCTACCTGATGGATGCCGATGGCATGACTGTGGCATCCTCCAACCGTAAAGATCCGGACAGCTTTGTAGGGCAATCCTATCGTTTTCGTCCTTATTTTCAGGAAGCGGCCAGAGGCCAACTAAGTCATTATTTTGCGCTGGGCATTACTTCCGGAAAGAGGGGTTTCTATGCCAGCTACCCGGTTCAGAATCGTCTGAGTAAAGTGCTTGGCGTGGTCGCGATGAAAAAGGATCTTGACGATATGGGGATCTTTTTCAGAAAATTCTCCTTTTGCTTTCTCATCAGCCCGGACGGCATTATTTTTCTGTCCAGCAAGCCGGCAATGGTTCTAAAAAGTTTCTGGCCGCTGAACAAAACAGCACAAGAAAAATTGATTGCTTCCCAGCAATTCGGCAATAAACTCTCTGAAGACGTTTTTTTAAAAAAGGAGATTGCCGATGGTACGGAAGTTACTTTAGAAGGAAAGGATTATTTCGTCTCTAGAAAGGTGATTGACAGCGACGGATGGTCGATTGTGCTTCTGACCCCGACAGATCGAATCTGGATTTACAAATTGACCGGCATTCTAGCAACGATTTTCGTATGCTTTTTAATTATAGTCTTTGCAGGCATTCTCTATTTAACAGACCGATCCCAAGAGGCTATTCGGCAGAGTGAAGAGGGCAAACGCTTGTTACTTCATGCAGCCGGAGAGGGCATATTAGGGGTCGATACCATGGGGCAGTTGACCTTCGTCAACCCCGCCGCCCTGCGCATGCTTGGGTTTGCCGAAGAAGAGATGTTAGGCCAAAGGGTGCACGTTCTCATCCACCATTCCCACAAGGACGGCTCCAACTACCCGATGGAAGAGTGCCCCATGTATGCTTCCTACACTAAGGCTACCGAAAGCCGTGTGGAGGAGGTGCTCTGGCGCAAGGACGGCAGCAGTTTCCCCGTTGAATATTCCAGCATGCCGATCAGCAGGGACGGCAAGGTCATGGGAGCGGTGGTGACCTTTAGGGACATCACTAAACGCAAGCAGGCGGAGGAGGCGCTGCACCGGAGCGAAGAGAAATACCGAACCATTATTGAAAATATCGAGGACGGCTATTTTGAGATAGACCTTACTGGTACGTTTACCTTTGTTAATGATGCGCAGTGCAGAATTGTCGGAACTCCCAGAGAGCAATTGCTCGGTAAGAACAACAGGGCCTATACAAGTGAAGAAGAAGCTAAAAGATTATATCAGATCTTCAGTGGAATCTACATAACAGGGGAACCAGTTAAGGGATTTGCTTTCGAATATAAGAAAAGAGACGGAACTATGGCGTTTACCGAATTGTCTGCATCTCTTATCAAGGATGCGGAAGGCAAACCCATCGGATTCCGAGGCATCTCGCGCGACATCACCGAGCGCAAGCACTTAGAGGAAAAGATCCAGCAGATGGCCTTCCATGATTCCCTGACGGGTCTTCCCAACCGAAAGCTCTTCTCCGATCGCTTGGGTATTGCCTTGGCCCAGGCCCAGAGGAATCAAAAAAAAGTAGGAATCGCGATGCTCGACCTTGACAATTTTAAGGGCGTGAATGACACCCTGGGCCATGATGTCGGGGATATCCTTCTCCAAGCAGCGGCAGAGCGGCTAAGCGCAGCGCTGAGGAAGAGTGATACCGTTGCGCGCTTCGGTGGTGACGAGTTTGTGCTGATAATTCCTGACCTGAAGGCAAGAGAAGATGCGATCCAGGTTGCACAAAAGATCGTTGACAGTTTTTGTAAGCCCTTCCTCATAGACACCCATCAACTCGTTGTGACAACGAGCATCGGCATCGCTGTCTATCCCCATGATGGAACAGATGAAGGTATGCTCCTGAAAAATGCTGATATCGCCATGTATCAAGCCAAGCAAGCGGGGCGAGCCCGATACCAGCTCTATAAAAAGGCCTGAAGATGCGATACTAATCGCATTGACCTATTCAAATGTTTTCAACTTGAAGGAACATGATTTTGAATGGTAATATCACTTCAATTCTGACCTGAAAGTTGAGGATAAGTAGGTAAAATAGAGCCGAACTCACCAGAAATAAATGCTCCACCTGCGGCACTGTATTTGGAAGGAATTTTTTAAAACAAGCGATGCGCAAAGGAGGGAAATTATGGCTCAGACAGAAGTGAAGAAATTTGACAGTGGCGACCTTTTCCCAAAGATGGAATTCAAGCTTACCGACGGCACAGCGTTGACCCTGCCCGAGAAGGACGGCAAAACCTGGTGTGTCTTGCTGATTTACCGGGGACGCTGGTGACCATTCTGCCATCAGCAGTTAGCTGATTTTCAGGGACGTCTTAACGAATTCAGTGAAAAAGGCATCAAAATTATCGGAGCCTCGGTGGATAAACTGGAAGATGCCCAAAAGATGGTTGAACGCCGTAAACTGACCTTCCCGTTGGCATACGGCATGGATGCAAAAGAATTTGCCGGTATGACCGGGGCCTTCTACGATGATAAGAAATTGTTCCTCCATGCAACCGGCTTCATTATCAAACCGGGTGGCACCATCGAAGGCGCCGTTTACAGTACGGGACCGATCGGCCGTTTAGTGGCAACAGACACGTTAATGCTAATCGATTATCTCAAGTCATTGGCGTCACAAAACAAATCGTAATGGATTGGCGCATTGGTCATCAGGTGATTTGATTATGTGGTTTTGTTGTTAAGGAGAAAATATGAGTTCATTGGTAGAAATAAAGAAACATGGAATTTTCACTGAGGTAACCTTAAGCCGACTGGAAGCTTATAATGCTTTCAATCTGGAAATGATTACCCAGTTAGCAATTACGCTTATAAAATTAGCAACAGATGATTCTGTAAGAGGCATTATAATTACCGGTAAGGGAAAAGCGTTTTGCGCCGGAGGAGATCTAAAGTGGGCTGTGGAGTTTGCTGAAAAAAAAGGGGCATCTTTCCACACACTCGCCTCACAACTACATTTGGCTATTGTGGAAATCAGAAGAATGAAGAAACCGGTCATTGCCGCAATCAACGGGATAGCCGCGGGAGCAGGTTTCTCCTTAGCTTTAGCCTGTGATTTCCGGATAATAGAAAAATCAGCAATTTTAAGACAGGCGTATACTTCCAACGGATTATGTATTGACGGTGGTGGTACCTTTATATTGCCAAGAATTGTAGGTCTTGCCCGTTCTTTAGAAATTGCTGCCTTCGATAATCCGATTTCTGCACATCAGGCATTAGAGTGGGGCTTGGTAACCAAAGTTGTTGATGACGGAAAGGCATTGGAAGAATCAATTAATATGCTGAACATACTGGCAAAAGGATCACTCCACTCTTTTGGCTGGTCTAAAAAATTACTTACTGATTCTTTTAATAATTCATTTGAATCACATTTAGAATTGGAAAGAGAAGGCCTCTCTGACTGCGCAAATCATTCTGACGGGCAAGAAGGTCTTAATGCATTTGTTGAAAAACGTAAACCGAAATTCAGCGAAAAATAGAGACTTAATCGTGAAATATCCCTTGGATTTTTCTGTTGAACATCCGGAATTTATGATACGTGTGACCTTCAGGTTATTGGGTCATTGTAAATTGAATTTCTAGCTTAGTGAACATTTAAAACTTTCCCAAATAGATTATACAACACTGATTTCTTAAAACAAAAGGATCAATGCCATGCCTAGACACGATCTTCATTTAAAGCCTTTTGACGAAAGCACACAAGACAAGCTGGAACTATATAGAGAATATTTACGTGAGTGGCTTCCTGTTTTCATCCCTGCATCATATATAGATAGATTGCAGATTTTTGATTTTTTTGCCGGTCCAGGTATCGATATTAATGGTAATTCAGGGAGCCCACTTATTACCTGTGATGAAATTTGCAAGGCTTTGCATCAAAACAACAACCTGAAAGTAAAAATCATAGTTTATTTTAATGAATATGATTCTGATAAATTTAAGTCTTTATCTAAGTGTATTGAAGAGCAAAGGGCTTCTTTGCAACAAGTTGAATTTATATCGAGTCAGAAGGATTTTCATCATGCATTCGACAAATGGAAACCCCTTATGAATACCAAAACCGCAAACCTTTTATTTTTGGATCAAAGCGGTGTACAACAAATCACACAATCTATCTTTCAAAACATTGTTCGACTGCCCATGACTGACTTTATATTTTTTATTTCATCCGCCATAATTAATAGGTTTAAAGATCAACCTGAAATTAGAAAGTATGTACCTGCTAACGACGATGATCTTTCAAGTATGAATGGAACCAATGTGCATCGCATTTTAGCTAATGCTTATCGACGTTGGATACCGGAAGGTTTGCAATATTTCTTAGGCTCATTTTCAATTAAGAAGGGTGCAAATGTATATGGCCTCGTTTTTGGTTCCAGTCACCCCCTTGGCATAGATAAATTTCTGCAAGTTGCATGGCGTCGTGGCGGAGATGCAAATTTTGATATCGATAAAGATGGTATTGATCCTGTACAACCATCGCTATTCTCAGAATTTGACAAACCTACTAAGATTGCATTTTTTGAAAAAGAACTTGAAAAGCAGTTGCTTGAAAATCATTTAAAAACAAACAAAGATATTTATCTTTTTGTATTACAAAATGGTATACTTCCAGCACATGCAAGGGATGCTTTGAGCACATTAGTCAAAACCAATAAGTTGCCAAAGCAAAAGTTCCATATTTCATATGATGCATGGCGAAAGCTAGACGCAGAAACAATTGAACTTTTCAATGGAGATAACAAATGAACGTCGTCTACGAACCCAAAGGTCGCGCAAGGGAATACTCCGAACTGGCGTGCAATCTTTATCGTGGATGCACCCATGGATGCCGGTATTGCTATGCGCCCGCTTGTATGCGTACGACCGGTGAAAAATGGCACGCAAAAGCTGAGCCAAGACAAAGAGTCGTTGAACTTTTTGAAAAAGACGCATGGAAATTACGAGGCGATTCGAGGCGCATTCTATTTTGTTTTCTAAGTGACCCTTATCAACCACTTGAACGTAAAAAGCGCTTAACTAGACAAACCTTAGAGATTGTTCATAAGTATGGTTTGAGAAGTCAAATACTGACAAAAGGCTGTGCTGATCTAATTCAAGATGACATTGAAATAATGAAGAAGGCCGATACTCACCTTGGTATCACACTTAGTTTCATAAATGATGATAAGCGGCGACAATGGGAACCTAATGCCTCATCAGTAAATGATCGACTGGAAATTCTCAAAAATGCACATAAAGCTGGCATTTTTACTTGGGTTAGCCTTGAGCCAGTCATTGATCCGGTTCAAGCACTTGCTGTGATTAGAAAGGCTCACAAGTATGTGAGATTCTGGAAAGTAGGAAAATTAAACCACATGAAAGAATATGAAAAAACAGTGAACTGGCGTAAATTCCTTTATGATGCGGAAACGCTTTTAACTAAATACGGCGCAAAATACTATATCAAAAATGACTTACGCGCCTTTGCCATTAATTAATTTCTGCCCACGCGGAATTTTTCCACCGGGCCTTTAGGAAATAATTTGACAGAATAAGTAATTTGTGTTTTCTTTAAGTCAAACAAGTTCGAACAGGAAAATTAATCACGGGTATGAACCCCAGGGCAAGCCCTGGACCATAATTCCGCCTCACGTGGCGGGGTATCATACCCTCCGCTTACAACGCGGGATTGTTCGACTTGCAAATTTCAATGCACTTCGTTTTTGAAATTGGAGTCTCACAATGAACGTCCTCTCAGTAGCTAGAAGAAACATGGGTAAAAAGCAAGGAGTCAAACAAATGGGGCTACCCATTGTTTTGAGGACGTGTATGCGTTAATGCCTATAAAATATACCTTCCTTGAAGCCATGGGTAAGCCCCATGGCTTTTTTTTGTGAAACTCCAATTCCGAAAGCGCAGCGCATAACCTAAAGGTCACATGTCGGAATTGGCTAGTTGAACAATCCCGCAAAGCGGAGGGTATGAACCCCAAGCTCGGATTGGGGTTCATACCCGTGATATTCGAAACAACCTTACAAAAAACTATAACCGTGTAATTAAAACAGAAAGGAGAACATATGCAGACAACATCTTGGGCTGGATGCCATATACCCCTAATTACACCCTTTAAAGACGACCTGTCGGTCGACGAGGCAGGACTGCGTAAACTTGTCAATTATTATATCGAAGAAGTGGGATGCGATGGCATTGTCCCCTGCGGAACGACCGGAGAATCCCCCACTCTAGATCACCAGGAACACGCCAGAGTAATCGAGGTTGTGATTAAGGAAGCCAGAGGGCGCGTGCCGGTGATGGCCGGAACCGGTTCCAACAGCACCAAAGAAGCTATAGAGATGACCAAGCATGCCGAGGGCAGCGGAGCCTCCGCAAGCCTGCAGGTATGCCCCTATTACAACAGACCCACGCAGGATGGGCTGTTAAAGCATTTCGAAGTAATAGCAACGTCCACAAAGCTCCCGCTTTTTATCTATAATATTCCATCAAGGTCGGCGCGGCTAATTGAAGCAAAAACAATGATCGCGCTTTCCCAGATAGACAATATCATTGGGATGAAAGATGCCTGTGGCGATATGATGATTACGATGGATATTATGCGAGCCACGCGAGTGAGCAAAAAGAAATTCTATATCCTCTCCGGAGAAGACGCGCTGACGTTTCCGATGCTGACTCTGGGCGGAGATGGAGGAATCTTAGCGGTAGCTCATGTTATTGGCAAGGAATATCGGGAAATGATAAAATTGTTCCGTGCGGGAAAAATCAATGAGGCGCGGGAGATTCATTTCCAGACGCTACCGGTTGTGAAGGCATTGTTTATTGAGACCAATCCGGTTCCGGTCAAAGAAGCCCTGACGATGATGGGGCTCCCAGCCGGAAAGCTTCGTCTGCCGCTGGTTCCCCTCCGGCCGGAGAATCGCCAAATTTTGCGTGATACCCTGATCCAGTTCGGAATTTTAAAGGGCTAACAGGGATCGAGATAATACAAAGAAGCTCGATGGAATTTTTCCACCGGGCTTCTGTTTTAATATGACGTACTCTTTGACACGAAAGATATTAGATGATATTCAAAAAAATACCGTGAATAAGGAGAACCTTTGTTGCTGAAGAAGCCAAACCCTCTGTGGTCATTTTTTTCGTCCGTAAAACTGACAATTGTCCTTCTGGTTCTAATTGTCCTTATCTTCATTATAGCCACCTTTCTTCCACCACAGGAGGCGGCTCAGGAATTTGTGCAGCAACTCTCACTAGGGACAGCCAAAGTTTTCTTTTTCTTTCGATTGTCCGACCTTTATCATTCGCCGCTATTTTATGCCCTGATGGGGCTTTTATCACTCAACCTGATCATTTGCTCCATAAACCGTTTCCCTGCATCACTCCAGCAATACAAAGCTCCCTATTTCCCGGAACCGGCGGGCATCTTTGATAATCTCCCTCAGAATCAGATCATCATTGCAAATAAAGAAAAATCCACGGTCAGCCTGGCTGTCGAATCATATCTCAAGGCAAAATATGGGTCCGTCCGAAAAATTGATACAAAAAAAGGGCATGTGTTTTATGGTGAACGAGGGCGCTTTTCTCTTTTTGGCGTTTACGCGGTTCACCTGAGCGTTCTGCTGATGATTGCGGGGGCTATCATCGGCTCTATCTTTGGTTTGGCGGCCGATATCAACATCAAAGAAGGAGAAACCATTAATGTTGTAAATCTCGCAGGAGGGAAAGGAACACACCCGCTTGATTTTTCAGTACGCTGCGATAAATTTACCGTTGAATTTTACGAAAACGGCGCACCAAAAACTTACCGCTCCGATTTGAGCTTTATCAAAAATGGACAAGTGGCGCACCGGGGATCTCTATTGGTTAATCATCCCATCACCTTCGAGGGGCTGCGCTTCTATCAGTCCAGTTACGGCACAGCGCCGGAAATCAAGGCTATAATTACATATACAATCAGCCGCAATAAAAGCAGAGAAATAGTTCTGGCAGCGGGAGATACACTTGACTTGCCGGAAAGCAAAGCCAAGGCCGTTGTCTTGCGTGTTGAAGAAAATATTATGGAGCTGGGACCGGCAGTAAAACTGAGGATCACTTCACCGCAAAAGGATGTCCAGTTTTGGGTTTTTAAAAACATCGACGAGATCAAAACAGCAAATCCCGGCCTGTTATCGCAAGTACCTATTTTCAATCCCGGCCTTTTTAAACCTTTGGTGTTTTCGCTTAACCGGATCGAGCAACAATACTACACCGGTTTGCGTGTCGTTAGTGATCCCGGCGTTCTCCTCGTTGCGGTGGGAGGGGCACTTATGGTTGCCGGTCTAATGATCGTCTTTTTTTGGTCGCATCAACGCTTTTGGGTGCGGATGGAACAAGAAGGAACAAAAATCCGCATCAGTGTTGCCGGCCGGAGCAACCGCAATAGCGCCGTACTACAGCAGCAAATCGATAATTTGTGCAAACGGATCGGTCAGGAGTTGAAAGCATGAACCACTTGATGATTTTAAGCGGGGTGACTTTTGCCTATTTTGCTTCTTTTGTCTTATATCTTTTCAGGATGATTTTCGGAAAAGAATTCTGGGGACGCGCCGCTTCATTTTTAGCCTGGGCGGGACTCGCGGCACAAACGATCGCCCTGCTTTTAAGGTGGAAAGCCTCCTATGATCGGGGAATGGGGCACGTGCCCCTCTCCAACCTTTTTGAATCCATGATTTTCTTTGCGTGGGCAATTATTCTGATTTATCTGGTCGTTGAATGGCGCACCAAAAATAGAAGCATAGGCGTCTTTGCCGTACCCATAGCCTTTCTGGCCATGGCTTATGCATCCATCTCGCCCGATATCAGCAATCGCATCGAGCCCCTCATCCCAGCTCTGCAAAGCAATTGGCTGACAAGCCACGTCGTAACCTGTTTTATGGGTTACGCCGCGTTTACCGTCGCCTTCGGCTGCGGCCTGCTTTACCTGCTGAAAAACATGGAAAAGGGTGATAAAGAAAAGCCTTCCGGCTTTCTGGGAAAGCTCCCGTCTCTGGTAATGCTTGATGCATTAATTTATCAGAGTATCGCTCTTGGTTTTATCTTTCTCACCATCGGAATCATGACCGGTTCCATCTGGGCTCATTACGCCTGGGGCTCTTACTGGAGTTGGGACCCTAAAGAGACATGGTCCCTCATCACCTGGCTCATCTACGCAATTATGTTGCATGCCCGGTATGTCCGGGGCTGGCGCGGAAAACGTCTGGCCGTGCTTGCCCTTATCGGCTTCGTATCTATTTTGTTCACCTATCTGGGAGTGAATTATCTTCCCGGTTTACACAGCTATCTCAAATCATAAACCATCGCTAATTAAGAGGTACCCAGTAGCACATATTGCATATCGTATTATGTCAATTCTCATTCATCGGCATATAAACAAACTTTTTATTTGCATTGTGCTCTGCTATATGAGATGGATTCCTGAAAATAATATATAATTTAAGACGCAATCTTCATCGTAGATTGGACATGCTTTTTAACCGCAAAATTAACGTTATCAGGCACATTTCCGTCTATAAAATTGTCCTGTGAACGAGAAACTCCAGAAAAAAGGCAAAAAAGATCAAAGTACTATATATTGTGGTATCAATATTTCATTACCACATTTTGTTGTATTTTTTCTTTACAAAGGAAAGTTCTTTTGTTAGTATTTTACAAACTTTTACCAATGCGTTAAAGATAATTTATGAATTTAAAGAAACTGGAAATACTGGGGTTTAAATCATTTCGCGACAAGGTCGTTTTGGATTTTTCCGAAAGCATCACAGCTATCGTTGGGCCTAACGGCTGTGGAAAGTCCAATGTCGTTGACGCCATCCGCTGGGTAATGGGTGAACAGAGGGTCAAAATCCTGCGCGGAAAAAAAATGGACGATGTTATTTTTAACGGCAGTCAGGAATCGGAAGGCGTAGGTATGGCGGAAGTCACCATGACTCTGGCTGCCAACGGACAAACCTTTCCCGGCAATTATTCCGAATTGAGTGAAATATCAATTTCCCGCAAAGTTATCCGCGATGGCGAAAGTGAATACTATCTCAATCGGGTTCCTTGCCGACTTCTGGATGTTCGAGAATTTTTCATGAGCACCGGCGTCGGCGCGAGAACCTATTCCCTGGTCGAACAGGGAAACGTGGCGAGCCTTGTCGAAGCCAAGCCCGAGGATAGAAGATTATATATTGAAGATGCCGCCGGAGTATCCAAATACAAAAGCCGCAAAGATGCCGCAGTCCGTAAAATGGAAGCAACCAAACAAAATTTGCTGCGGCTCAACGATATTATTAAGGAAGTAAAATCGCAACTCAACGCCATCTCCCGGCAGGCCAAAAGAGCGGAACAATACAAGGTTATAAAAGAGCGCATTAAAGAAACGGAATTGACGCTTGCCCTGCAAGGATATACCGAGCTTTTCGAAAAAGGCTCTTCCTTGCAAGCCCGGCGCAATGAAATGCAAAATCAGGAATCAGGCATTCGCGCCAATCTCGAAGCCAAAGAATCGGCTTTGGAAGAGCTCAAAACGAAGCTTTTGGAAAACGAAGAAGCCATTGCCAAAAATCAGCAAGAGATCTATGAAATAAAAAACACTATCAGTATCAAAGAAAAAAATATCGAATTCGCCCGCCATCAGATAACCGACCTCTCCGAACGCAAGAAAAAAGATCTGGTGGAAATCGAACAACTGCGAACGAAAACATCGGGTTTAGATGCCGAAATTAAAAATATGCGGGAAAGTGTAACGAAAGCGGAAGGCTCGATTACTGCCCTCAAAAAAGAACATGACGAAGGCCGACAAAAAGTTCAGGAACTGATCAATGCGGATAAAGAAATAAATAACCAGCTGGAAGAAAAGAAAATCTTATACATCGATGTTGTTACGGAAAAAGCCAAACTCAAAAACATGATTTCCAGCCTCGGCAAAAATATTGAGGATTTAAAAAAGCGCGAAGAAAGAGAAAGCCGGGAAATCGATGAGGGCAAAAGGAAGCTGGCTGATTTAACCGGCAGGCTACAATCAGTAAACGAAGGTCTAATAAACGGTAGCGAAGAAATCCATCAATTGGAAGAAAAAAGAGAGGCAATATCAGGCGAAATCGAAAAGTCTAAATCAGATTTACAGTTAACCGAGGAAAAGATCGCTCAAATTAAGGAAGAAATCGGCTCTAAGTTCTCCCGTTTAAATTCCCTTAAAGAATTTCAGGAATCCTATAAGTGGGGCAATGAAGGGATTAAGGCAATCATCGAAAATAAGGAAAGCCGCGATAAGTTTTACGGCGTTGTGGCTGACCATATCAATGTCCCCCGGGAATATGAAGCGGCTGTGGAAGCAGTGCTGGGGGAAAAACTGCAATATGTTATAGTAAAAAGCCAGGAAGACGGGGTGTGGGCAATTGACTATTTGAAAAACTATCAATTGGGCAGGGGCAGTTTTGTGCCGGTGGAAGCAAGAAGCTATAACGAGGAATTAATCAGCGCCAATCATCCCCAGGAAGCGGAGCCCTTACTGCAAAAAATTAAAGTTACAGAGGACTTTAAAAAAATTGCCGATTGTCTTTTGGGCGATGTTTTACTGATACCCACAATTGAAAGCGGCTTATCTCTTTGGAAGAAAAACGGTTTCCGAGGAACGTTTGTCACGCGGGAGGGCGATCTTATCAGCCCGCAGGGAGTATTAAGCGGCGGCAGCGGGGCAGCGGTGGAAAAAAGTCTTTTATCCACAAAAAGAGAAATTGCCGAGCTGGAAAATGAATTATCGGCGCTCAATTCCAATTTGGATGCGGAAACAAGACGAAAAAGTAAACTTGCGTCAGTACTTGCCCAGTGGGAAGAGGAAATCGGCCAAATAAAAGCCGGCATTCACTCGCTGGAAATCGATATTAACAGCAGAAAAAAAGACAATGAACGGTTTGAAGATGAAATGACCACAACGAAGCAAAGACTCGCCGCTTTGGAGTTCAACCGGCAAAATATTAAAGCGGAAGAAACCGAAGCCTTGGAAAAGATGCAACAAATTAACTCCGATATTTCACGCAAAGATGAAGAAGAAAAAGAAATAAACGAAATTATTTCTTCTTTCAACGCGGAGAAGGAACAATCCCGGGCAGCCATTGATGAACAAGAACGCTATTTAACCGGCAAAAAAATCGAATTGGCTTCTTTAGATGAAAAAAAAGAAGCCGATTTGCGCACAATTTTAAGACTGCAAAACGATATTAAATCTATCGAGAATGAAATTCTGACCAAAGAGGAAGAAATAGTTTCCTGCGACAAGCAGTTGGACGAATTAGCCAAAACTATAGAAACGGAACAAGAGAATCTCCAGGAACTCTATCGCGGTTTTGAGGCGCAAGAAACAGTCCTTTCCGAGAAGAAGGCGGGACAGAGCAATGAAGATGTGCAACTGAAAGCAAAAGAAAATGAAATCAGAGAAACCAAAAAGAAGCTTGATGATTTACGCCAGAAAATAAATGATATGGAAATCCAATGCCGGGAAGTAGCCTTAAATGCCGATAATTTGACCAGAGCGATTAGAGAAAAATACAACGTTGATTGGGAAAGTATGTTTTCCGCCTTTACCAAGGTTGAGGAAGAAAAAGTGGGAGAGTTGAGCTCTGTGCTGGAAAAGGATAAGCAAACAATAGATGGTTTTGGCGAAGTTAATTTGCTTGCCCTCAATGAATATGAAGAACTGGATAAGCGTTATCAATTTTTATCAACACAAATTTCAGATTTGAATTCCTCCCTGAATACTTTGCAAAGAACGATTACCCGAATCAATAGAATTTCCCGCACAAGATTTGCCGATACCTTTGCCGCCATCAATACGTGCTTTAAAGAAGTATTCGCGCATATATTTCCGGGCGGCCGCGGAGAACTGCTCTTGACCGACGAAAACGATTTACTGGAAACAGGCGTGGATATTGATATCCAAATGTCCGGCAAAAAAGCGCAAAACGTTAGTTTGCTTTCCGGCGGTGAAAAATCGCTGGCGGCTGTCGCCCTTATTTTCGCCATTTTAATGCACCGTCCCTCTCCGTTTTTGGTTCTGGACGAAGTTGATGCTGCACTGGATGACGCCAATACCAACCTCTTTAATAATTTAATCAAAGATGTCGCGCAAAAATCCCAGATCGTCATGATTACGCACAATAAGACCACCATGGAAGTTGCCGATACGCTTTTCGGCGTGACCATGCAGAAACACGGTATTTCTTCTCTGGTATCAGTCAATCTGAACTAATCCATCCCTTGATGACTCCGTAAAAAGTTCATATGCGGCGTTGAGCTTCATCTTTCGTCACTGCGACCTACATAAAAGTAGACCTCATTTCTCAGGTTTCGCGCGCCTTGCCTCTGAAGCTTTTTACGAAGTCATCGGGAAAAAATTGCCTGATGCTTTTTTCTCACGCATCATTCCTTTACTTCCGAACAAAAAACCGTTATTAACTAACAAGGCTAAGAAAGTTATGTCTATGGAAAAGAACGTTTTTTTGGAAAAATTAAAGACAGGGCTTACGAAAACGCACGACGCTCTGGCGAAAAACCTGGATCATCTCCTTTTCGGCAAAAAATCTCTGGACAAGGAACTATTCGAAGAGCTGGAAGAATTGTTGATTACGGCGGATATGGGTCCGCAATTCACTCACGACTTGATTAACGATGTTAAAGAAAAGATTAATCGCCGGGAACTCGGCGACACCCGGCAAATAAAAACGGTTTTGCGGGAACGAATGGTCGCGATTTTGCGGGAGATGGAGAAACCTTTGGCTATCCCCAAAGGAGAGCCTTATGTAATTATGATTGTTGGAGTAAATGGCAGCGGTAAAACCACCACTATCGGGAAATTGGCTAATTTGCTGCACAAAGATGGCCATGAAGTAATGCTTGTCGCGGCCGATACTTTTCGGGCGGCCGCGATAGAACAATTGGAGATTTGGGGTAAGCGCGCGGGCGCGCCGGTTATCAAACAAAAAATGAATGCCGACCCCGCCGCAGTTGTTTTTGACGCTCTAGGTAAGGTTAAAAGTGGGTATTCCGGAGTTGTCATTGTGGATACGGCCGGACGTCTGCACACCAGAGTGAATTTGATGGAAGAGCTCAAAAAGGTAAAAAGAGTCGCCGATAAGGAGATGGCTGGTGCACCACACGAAATATTACTGGTTCTCGACGCAACGACCGGTCAAAACGCCGTTACCCAAGCAAAAATGTTTAAGGAAGAAATCGGCATAACCGGCATTGTCTTGACCAAATTAGATGGAACAGCTAAAGGAGGCGTAATAATAAGAATTGCAAGTGAGTTTTCCTTACCTATTCGCTATGTTGGAGTAGGTGAAAGTTTGGATGATTTACGCGCTTTTGACAGTAATGATTTCGTCGCGGCGCTTTTCGATTAACTTGTATAATATTTCGGCGAGGTGTCATGAATAAAATGTTTGCCATCGGTGACATTCATGGCTGCGTTCAAAAGCTCCGTGAACTGATCGGGCTTATCGCGGCCGACCCGCAGAAAGATACGCTTATCTTCATTGGAGATTATATTGACCGGGGAAGTTCCAACAGGGATGTTGTTGATAATGTACTCCAATTGAAGAAAGAATTTAAAAATGTCATCTGTCTTTTAGGCAACCATGAGCAAATGCTTTTGAATTATCTGGAAGATGAGGACGAAGAAATGTATTTATGCAACGGCGGCAAACACACTTTGTCTGATTATGGTATCAAGCTTTCCGATACGACAGGTGAAAGAAAAGAAAAAATACCTGAAGCGCATCTGCTATTTTTCCAATCGCTTTTGCCCTATCACCAGACAAAGGATTATATATTTGTCCATGCCGGCTTAATACCCGGAATTTCGATAGACAAACAGACAATAGATGATTTACTCTGGGTGCGGTATAAGTTTATTGATTCGGATTATGATTTCGGCAGACGGGTCATTTTCGGCCACACTCCTATGAGTAATCCTTTAATCATGGAGAACAAGATAGGCATTGATACAGGCGCTGTTTATGGCGGAAAACTTACTTGCCTGGAATTACCAAAAGTAAAAATTTATCAGGTATAAAAATGAAAATTATCGAGTGCGTGCCGAATTTCAGCGAAGGACGCGATCAAAAAATAATTAAAACCATTGCGAAGGTTTTCAAATCGTTCCCCTGCGTGCGGCTGATCGATTTCAGCGGAGATGCCGATCATAATCGGAGCGTCTTTACTTTTTTAGGAAAGCCCGAAGATGTATTGGAAGCCGCACTCGCCGCTTGCGGCAAGGCTCTGGAGTTTATTGACATGCGCAGACAGGCCGGAGTGCATCCGCGATTAGGGGCGGTCGATGTCGTGCCCTTTATACCGCTGGCGAAAGCACGGATGAAGGACGCAGTTGATTTAGCGCACATCTTTGGGCGTCAGTTATATGAGCGTTTCGGTGTCCCGGTGTATTTTTATGGCCACGCGGCGATGGTGCCCTGGCGAAACGAACTGGCCGACGTTCGTCGCGGCGGTTATGAGGCCCTGGCCAGGAAAATGACCAACCGGGAAGACGCTCCCGACGTCGGAAAACCGGAATTTAACGCGCGGTCGGGCGCAACTGCTGTGGGGGCGAGGGAACTGTTGGTCGCCTATAATATCAATCTGGAGTGCGCTGATTTGAGGCTGGCGCAAAAAATAGCCTCGCAAATCAGGGAAAAAAGCGGCGGTTTGAAGCATGTACGGGCAATCGGTGTTATTTTGAAAAGCCGCGGTATCGCTCAGGTATCGATAAACCTGACCAATTGTAAAAAAATGCCGCTTAAAGCTATTTATGATGAGGTAGAAACGTTGGCGACCGAGCGCGGCATCGAGATATTGGAGTCCGAATTAATCGGCCTTGTGCCCAAGGCTGCTTTTGCCGGAGCGA
>DLME01000004.1:2573-4484 GCA_002479215.1 Syntrophaceae bacterium UBA7544 | reverse complement strand
AAGGCTGCTTTTGCCGGAGCGAAGCCCCAAAACCTTAAGCTCAAAGATTTTGATAAACAGCGCCTCCTGGAAACACACCTAAAGGATTTCTGCGCCCAGGCTGATTAAAATCTTCCCCAGATTGCTATTTGTTTTTCTTCTGGAAAAAAAGAACCGAAATTTAATTCTCATTTAATTGTAAAAGTTCTTGCGGAGTATCAAAAAGGTAGTCGGGTTCGGCCGAGGCCATTTTTTCTTTACTGTGCCAGCCCCACGTCACACCTACAGTTTTTATACCGGCTTCTCTTCCTTCCTTGATATCGCCCGTTGTATCGCCAATATAATAAATATTTTCTGATATAACCTGATATTTTTTTATGGCGTAAAAAATCTTTTCTTTTTTACTGAACATGAAATCGGAACCCAGAATCTCCCGGAAATATCCGTCGTAATGAAACAACTCCAGAGCTTCTTTAATAGAAGAGGACTCATTAGATGAAATGACAAGGAGGCAATGGTTTTTGTGAAACTCTTTAACTACAGGCACAACAGCGGGAATTGGTTTTGTGTCTTTAAGGTTAACTTGCGCGAGGATATCCGCGGAAGCCTTCATGAATTCATTTAAATCCACTCCTTTTTTCACCAGGGATTCATAAAAATTACCTTCAAATAGTTCCAAAAATTCTTCTCTGCCGCGCGTTAACGGCTGGTTCATTTTTTTGAGGCAAGCGGTCACTGTTTTTTCATACACATCCAATGAATCAACCAAGACGCCGTCAAAATCAAAAAGAAATAACTTCATGAACGCTTTTCCCTTTATGCAAATTGGCAATGGAGGCGCAATACGGTTTTATAATAATGCCCTTTTCCGTAATAATCGCCGTAATATACCGAGCCGGTGTAATATCAAACGCGGGATTATAAACTTTTATTCCTTTTGGTGCGCTCTCCACTCCCCGCAAACAAGTTACTTCTTCGCTTTTTCTTTCTTCGATAGGTATTGCGGCTCCGGTTTTTAAAGAGACATCGATTGTCGAGACAGGTGCGGCAACGTAAAATGGAATGCGGTGCACCGCGGCCAACACAGCCAAAGAATAGGTGCCGATTTTATTGGCCGTATCGCCATTGGCGGCAATTCTATCCGCACCCACAAGAACTTTATCAATCTTCCCTTGTTGCATGAGAAACCCGGCCATACTATCAGTAATCAGTGTGGCGGGTATCTTTTCCTTTTTCAACTCCCACGTGGTAAGCCGCGCTCCTTGCAAGACCGGCCTGGTCTCATCCACGTAAACATGCAGTTTCTTACCCTGCTCATGAGCTGCGCGGATGACGCCCAGCGCCGTTCCATAACCGGCTGTTGCCAGTGCGCCTGTATTACAGTGAGTCAAGACATTATCGCTATCGGCAAGAAGCTTACTGCCGTGTTTGCCCATTTGACGGTTTGTTTCTATATCCTCGGTGTAAATATTCTTAGCTTCGTCAACAAGTTCTTTTATCAAACTGCGTTGGCCCAAGTGCATCGTTTGGTCAAGGCGCTTTTTCATGCGCTCCAAAGCCCAAAAAAGATTGCGTGCTGTCGGACGAGCTTTGGCAATTTCATCGCAAATAGCAATAAATTTTCGCCGAAATTTTTCCAGCGGTAATGCCGGAAGGCGCAAAGCTCCTAAGGCCGCGCCCATTGCCGCGGCCACACCAATAGCCGGAGCGCCGCGCACGGTTAAATCTTTGATAGCGGAAATAATTTCCTGATAACTCCTGCATGTTATATAGCGTTCAGTTACAGGCAGGACTTTCTGGTCAATCAAAATAACCGAATTATTTTTCCAGGTGATTGTTTTAATCATTATCCGGCAAGCATTTTTTTGAGAAGTTCATTGACCAGCTGCGGATTGGCTTTTCCCTGGGTTGCTTTCATTACCTGGCCGACGA
>DLME01000004.1:646-2510 GCA_002479215.1 Syntrophaceae bacterium UBA7544 | reverse complement strand
TTCATTACCTGGCCGACGAAGAAGCCAAAGAGTTTTTCCTTGCCGCCGCGATAGTCCTTGAGCTGATCGGGTTTGGCTTCCATGATAGAGGTGATAGTTTTGATCAGCTCACCCTCATCCGTAATTTGTACCAAGCCTTTTTCTTCGATGATTATTTTCGGCTGTTTGCCGGTTTTATACATTTCCTCGACTATGTCTTTGGCCATTTTCCCGCTGATTGTTCCTCCATCGATCAGGCTGATCATTTCAGCCAGTGCCACAGGCGTTATGGGGCAGCTTTTGATTTCGCGTTTTTCCTCATTTAAAAATCTTAGAACATCACCCATCACCCAGTTGCTGGCCGCTTTAGGCTTAGCGCAAAGCCTGACGACTTCTTCATAATAATCAGCCAGCGCTTTATCGGCCGTCAACACGCCCGCGTCGTAGGCGGGAAGCTGATAATCTTTGACGAATCTCTCCCTTTTGACCAACGGCAATTCCGGAATTTGCTTTCTGATTTTTTCCACCCAGGGCTTATCAACTAAAATCGGCACTAAATCAGGATCAGGGAAATAACGGTAATCATGTGCTTCTTCTTTACTGCGCATCGAAGTGGTTGATCCCTGCGCGTCATCCCACAGACGAGTCTCCTGAACCACAGTGCCGCCGTTTTCGACAATGTATTGCTGCCGCTTGATCTCATATTCCAGAGCGCGCTGCACATTGCGGAAAGAATTCATGTTTTTTAATTCCGCTCTGGTGCCTAATTCTTTTTGTCCTTTTGGTTTGATGGATACATTGGCATCGCACCGGAATGAACCTTCTTCCATGTTGCCGTCACAAATTTCCAGATAAACAAGAATTTCATGCAAGCGCTTGAGATAGTCGGCCGCTTCTTCGGGCGAACGCATATCCGGCTCGCTGACAATCTCAATTAAGGGAACTCCGGTGCGGTTAAGATCAACGTAACTGACAGGATTATGCTCATCGTGAATAAGTTTACCGGCGTCTTCTTCCATGTGGATTCTAGTGATTCCAATTTTCTTTTGCTTTCCGTCCACATCCAAAATCACGTAACCATGTTCCGCCAGGGGATATGCATATTGCGATATTTGATAGCCCTTGGGAAGATCGGGATAAAAATAATTTTTACGGGCGAAACTGCAGGACTTATTAATTTCACAATTGGTCGCCAAAGCCATTTTCATGGCGAATTCGACAACTTTTTTATTTAACACCGGCAAAACCCCCGGCATTCCCAGACAAATCTGACATGTATGACTATTCGGAGTTGCCCCGAATTTAGTGGAACAGCCGCAAAATATTTTCGTGTCCGTCAAAAGTTGAGCGTGTACTTCCAGCCCGATGACCGCTTCAAACTCCATTATAGCTTCGGCCTCCTTTTTTCAATTTTGGCGTTTTTCTCGTAGGCGGAGGCTATTTGAATTAATTTTCCTTCTTCAAAATGGCCGGCCAAAAATTGCACTCCAATAGGCAAGCCGCCGGATGTAAAGCCGCAGGGAACGGAAATTCCGGGGATTCCCGCCAAATTCGTGGAAATGGTGAAAATATCGGAAAGGTACATTTGTAAAGGATTATCGGTCTTTTCACCGATTTTAAATGCCGGTGTAGGCGTTGTGGGTGTGAGAATTACGTCACATTTTTTGAAGGCCTCTTCAAAGTCCCGCTTGATTAACAATCGTACCTGAGAAGCTTTTTTATAGTAGGCATCATAATATCCGGCAGATAAAGCATAGGTGCCGATCATAATTCTTCTTTTAACTTCAGCGCCAAATCCCTGCATTCGCGTCTTTTTATACATGTCCAATAAATCACCGCTGTCAGGTGATCTAAAGCCGTATTTTACGCCGTCATAGCGCGCCAG
>DLME01000004.1:0-572 GCA_002479215.1 Syntrophaceae bacterium UBA7544 | reverse complement strand
GCCGGAGCGATAATATAATAGACGGCTAAACAGTATTGAGTGTGCGGCAATGAAATTTCCACGCACTTTCCACCGCTTTTTTCCAGCACGGCAATAGTTTTTTGCACGGCGGAATTTACTTCCTGATCAATCCCTTTTACAAAGTATTCTTTGGGAATTCCTATTTTCCAGCCTTTAATCTCTCGTCCCACATATTGCCGGTAATCGGGAGTTTCTGCTCGAACCGATGTTGATTCTCTCGGATCGTAACCCGCCAGAACATTCATCATTATGGCACAATCTTCCACATCTTTAGTGAATGGGCCGATTTGATCCAGCGAAGAAGCAAAAGCAATCAGACCAAAACGCGACACGCGACCATAAGTCGGTTTGAGTCCGACGATACCGCAAAGCGCCGCGGGCTGACGAATAGAGCCGCCGGTGTCGGAACCTATGGAAGCAATACATTCATCAGCGGCAACTGCTGTTGCCGATCCGCCGCTGGAACCGCCGGGGATTCTTTCCAAATCCCACGGATTGCGAGTAGGGCCAAAATACGAGGTTTCCGTGGAAGAACCCATAGCAAATTCATC
>DLME01000147.1 GCA_002479215.1 Syntrophaceae bacterium UBA7544 | reverse complement strand
GAAATACCATTGGTTAAAATAGGCTGTACAGAAGAAGTTAATGCGCTTGGGGATATTCCTTCTACAAGTGTAAAAGGAGTGGTTGCCGACGCAAATTCTTGCTGCCAAACAGCTCTATAGGTCAGATAAGTGGCGCCTGGGTTAGCTAATGGAGGACCGCCAGACATAGATGTTAAAGCTGTCATATCGATCAGCTCGACTTTAGTCGGCAAAAAACCGCAATTAACGTTGACCAATGCCCCTACTGTACTGCTTACTGTTGAAGGAACTGTAAAAGTCCCTTGTCTCATATCGCGTCCTGGAAAAGTCATATAATTACCTCCTATGAGTGGGTTGCGCGTAGATTAAAGAGCCACGCATCGTTCATGAGCCGAGGTACTTGAGCCATTTTCCAAGCTCCAAGTTGCAACCTTCTAAGAGGGTCAGTTGGCCCCCCTGGAGGTGTGTAAATAAACGACGCTGTCGCATTCGTCAATTCGATCATTGCATAGGCTTCCTGACCAGTGACGAATATGTTATAAATGTTGTTACCGTTCAACGAAGCGTTTGGTGTGACAGATCCTTTCGAGCTGTACAAGAAACGAATGTTAGAAACAGAACCCCATTCAGCATTCAATACGTTCATGTTTGAAGGGTATTGCGCTTGAGAAATAAAGCCTGTGACAGCTTCCAAATCATCAAGAACAGAAGTACTCATCATTCCCCAAAAAGCTTCTCGCACCGGAGCAGTTCCAAATTTCAAAGTTCCTTCAATATTGTCAGAGATCATGATCGCATCGTTTCCGAGCAATGCTAAGATCGTTGAGTCAATATCGCTACGGCTTAATTCAGTTGGGCTATCCCCGTTCACTCCACCAGTACAGTTAATAACTGAAGCAGTAGAAGCGAGCATGTTTCTGATTAGCTCGTCTTCTGTTTCTCTCATAGATTGCGCCAAAAGGGAAACAGTCTGATTTAAAACAGGGTCCTGATTAATGAACATAACACTATCTGTAATAGTGACATATGTTCCATAAAAGTCTAATCTTGCATCTATGTCAACAGAACTTAAAACTTGCCCGGGAGGTGTCAAACCTGAATCGGGAAGGGGCACCGTTGCAGTTGCAAGGTTTGTATATCTGCGATATCTCGCAATGCGTCCACTGTTAGGTGGAAGCTCTTTTTTCATTGCCATTTGCTTATGTATCAACTTTGGCATTGGACGTGATAAAAGCACGTTATCAAACCATTGTTGGACTGGCGGAGGCAATGCGTTACTTGTGGTAATTGTCATCGCTTAAATCCATTTTAAGCCCTGCGCGCATACTTCTGTGATTCCGCCCATATATCCGCTGGAGACATATTGCTATATTTATCAGCCTGTGTTTTAAGAGATCCCGCAGCATTCGAGCTCGTTGGCCTCTGAGAGTTTTTTAAGATCTTTTCAGCTTTGGGGCTTGGTGCTGACTTTGTCATGGAATCCTCAAAAGTGTCTAATTTTCCTAGCTTATACGCCGTTTCCGCCGGATTTTTGGATTGGCTTATTTTGTATGCAAGCGCCGGGTCGTTTTTAATCTGAGGCAGAACAAAGTTTTCGATGACATAATCGTAATCCTCATATTTAGAACGTGCCCGATCTTCCGATTGTGCAACATTCTGTTGAGCTGCATATTCCTGCACAGCTTGCTGAGCAAAGGCTTTGGCTTTTTTCTCAGCGGCTTTATCAGCCATTTGCCGAGCTTTAGCCACAGTAATATAATTATCCGGATCCTCATTAGCGAATTCGTCTGGCTCTTCAACCTCTTGAACTGGTTTAAATCGCTCTTGTCGATCTTTTTCCAGCTCATCAATGCGCTGCTTTTGCAATCGCATGACTTCATTCGCCTGACGCCAGTTAATTTGATTCTGATCTTCCTTAGGCTCAGGAGTATTTACAACTTGCTCTTCAACTTGTTCCGGTTGCTCCTGAACTTCCTGCTCAGGAACATTTTCTTCTTCTTCTGACATCTCTATTTCCTTTTGAAGCTGGCACCGCTTCGTTTATGCCCATTAGCGACCGTTAAATACTCCGCATTGGAGGCCGTCGACGCTAAAGAAATTACTTGTCATTTTTAACAAAATTTTTTAGTCAGGAAGGAAATCAGCATAGTGATACTGAATTCCCGATTCTTTAATACTTGCTATGGTTTCGGGTATAGGCTCATTTGTCCCCCCGACTGCCCAAGTAGGCCAGTCTCCCGGTAAAGCCCATTCTATGGTTATCTCTCCAGTATCGTTATTAACACCGAATAAAAGAGTTGATAGCATCATATGAGGCTTTATAGGGATTCCGTAAATTACTTGTTGCTTGATCTTTTTCTTTTCAGTGCCCACTAGGACACCTTTAACTTTAAAGGCACAGTTTTGCAGAATCTCCGGAAAAGGCTTTGTGTGAAATAAAACGTAATATTTGCCTTTCAAATGTTTACATTTATTGATCGCATTTTCCAAATGTATCCGCATAAGGTCACGCGTCATTTCAAGACGCGTTTCCCCTAATTCCTGACCTGAAGAAGCATAAGGTACTGAAATCATGCAATCTTACTAAATTTCGATCTTTTAAGCTTTGTACTATCACGTGAGATCATTTCTTTGTTTGCTTTCACATATTCATTTCCACGCTGCTCATCACCTGGATATGATTTTGATCTGTCAAAAACTTCTGAATCTGATTCATAACCCTTATCAAAGTGGTGCTCTCCCATAAGCATAGGAGGGCCTTTATCCGGATTAGACTTCATTTCTTTTGAGCCTTCGCGCTCAGATTTATTTGGCCGTGTATTATTTGAACCCGATTTTTTAGGGTATGATTTTTCCATATGTCTCTCTCCTGTGTTAAGACATTATTTTAATTCAAGATTTAGATATATGGTTTTGAGATTAGAAATTCAAGTATTTTGTTGATAGGAGGGAATTTATTTGGTTATTCGGGATTTTCTATATAAGTGTAAAGTGACATCCAATGAGTAATGCCATGCATAGGATATATAGTAGTTTGATCACTGGACTGATGATAGAATTGATATCCTGATTCAGTTTTTTCCATGAATCCGGCACAAAACAATGGATAATTGGCTTTAAATATTATCGGCTGTTTATTTTTAGGCAATTGATCTTCGACTTTGATCCAATTTAACTTGGAAGGGGCATCCATGATACCTCCATTTCAATCATTCTTTCATGACTCCATTCAAAGGGATTTTTTTCTTCCCATTCTGATGGATGTAATATCAAAATATAGGCTTCATGAGTTCTTTCCGAATTTCCATTAAATGTTGTATAGCATTGACCATATTCGCCTAATCCTATTCCATAATGATATTTAAATAGGAATTTTTCATTTTTTGGCGCTTCTTTCTCTTCACATTTAATCCAATTCATTTCTTATCCTCGCAAGTCTCAGAATCATTTTCAAGTTTAACCTCAATCATTCCTTTCTGGGATACTTTTGGAGTTAAATCGATAGATATTTGTTTATCCAAAAAATCTTTTGCAAATTTATATTTAGGATGATTCTTCATATCTTCAGTTGGTTCTCTGTAGACAAATCCAGCATCTTTTAATGATTGGGATAGATCTGGCCGCGGTAATAGTGGATTCATTTATTCTTGATCTCTACTCATAATTAGTTTTATTGCTAATTCTTCATGATAACTCAAAATAAAATCAACTGCCTCTTTACTCAAATTAAGTGTGTCGATATTATTTATTTCACTCATCTTTTGTTCGATTTCTTTTTTCTCTTCAGGAGTTAACTTAAATATTGGATTCATTCATCCTTCCTCACAACTTTAGAAAATATCAGGATAATCTTATCCCTTGATTCAAGCACTTCGTCAATCAGTTTCCAGCCACCTTTGGATTGTGCGATGATATCGAAGTGGACATTTTCATCATTCGAATTAAATATTTTGTATTCAGTTATCAGGTTCATTGTCACTTTCTCCAATATATTCATATTTCACAACGTTAGCATCTCCATAATGCATACAATTACCTTTTACACCTGACCATTCACCCCATTTATCTCCATCCCAAAAAGAAATTCCTGTTTGATTATATTGATTCTCAACATTATAGAGACCTGTTTTTGTTGGTAAACTATTGATCTGGCAATATAAACATCTTCTCTCTGTTGAATTATCTTCAATGGATTTTATAGCAGGATTTTTGCACTGCTGGCATTCAAAAAAAACAGCGTTTTCAGGTGGGTAAATTATAAAGTTCATTTCTTATCAGTTATCAGATTCATTCCTCAAGTTTTTTCAATTCTTCGAGCCAATATTTTCGGTTGCAATGGCTAAATTTCCCTCCATATATATCCTGAGTATGTTCTATATCACATTTATAATTCACATAAGGTCCCTTGAATCCATGCATTTTTTGCACTTCCTGAATAATAAAGCTTTCGCAGTTATCGCATAACATATTATTTTTTCATCTCCCTTATTGCTTTTATGGTTCCATAAATAGCCAATAGTGTCAAACATCCCAAACAAACGATTAGAAAAAGTATCCCGAATGCTGCTAAAACATATTCCATATTACCTCAAATTTATAAAGGGTGTAGTTTGACCGGAAACCTGTGGTAGTTTTCCATCCCATTTTTGCACTCCTTGCCAGTCTACAAGTTCTTTTGTAATTGATTCAGCAAGCAATTTATTTGCCTTTGCTTCTGATTCTGCCTTGATAAGGCTAGATCGGGCTTGTGCTTCTGCTTCAATGTACATACATTTAGCATTACCATCAGTTTTAGCAATCTCCTTCTTGGCTTGCGCTTCTGCTTCTCTTAATTCATTTTCTCTTTGCTCAGCTCTTTGTGTGGCTTCGATTTTAGCATTAAGAGCCACAATAACATTGGAAGGAAAACCAAATCGGCCAATCAAATAAATCTTACTCAAATTAATCCCAATTGGAGAAAGATCGGAACGAATTGAATCTTCTACATCCTGAAAGAAAGCTTCCTTGCCGGGCCCATAAAGGTCTTCAATCTTAATTTTTGAAGCAGCTCGATTGATAGCATCCCGAACATAATTCTTAACAAAAATATCTGTAATTTCTCGAATGCCTGATCGATACTTTTGAAATATCAAAGGTATTGCATCCGGTTTTAGATTAAAAGTGATTCCTATATCTGCACCGACGGCCATCCCTTCACATGTTTGAAAGGTAAAGGCATAATCGCTTTCACTTTTAGCTACCCATGTCACATTTTGCTCAAATATAGGAAATAGATAAACAGTTTTCCAAGGGGCTCTAAAATGGATACCAACATCTAA
>DLME01000124.1 GCA_002479215.1 Syntrophaceae bacterium UBA7544 | reverse complement strand
AACAATCAAATCGATGTCATGGCGTTTATTTTTATTCAGAAGAATATCTTCCGCCAGATCCTTAACGTCTCCATCAATCCGGACACGCACAAATCCTTCTTTCTGAAGCTTTTTTAATTCTTTCTGAAATTCGCCTTTTTTGCCACGAACCAGCGGGGCCATAATGCTGAAGCGTGTATTGGCCGGCAGAGACAGAACATTTTCTACGATGCTGTCGATTGTTTGCGATTTGATTTCCCGCCCGCAGCTATAACAATGGCAAACACCAATGCCGGCATAAAGCAGACGGAAGTAGTCATAAATTTCGGTGACCGTGCCTACTGTGGAACGAGGATTATGGCTGGCTGTCCGCTGTTCTATAGCTATAGCCGGCGATAAGCCTTCGATTGATTCCACATCCGGCTTGTCCATTTGTCCGATAAACTGACGCGCATAAGTGGAAAGCGACTCCACATAACGCCTTTGACCTTCGGCATAGATTGTGTCAAAGGCCAGCGATGATTTGCCTGAACCACTCACACCGGTAATGACAACAAGCTTATCGCGGGGTATATCTAAACTAATATTTTTTAAATTGTGTTGGGAAGCACCTTTGATTTTTATTGCATCCATCTTTTACTATGCTATTTATTTACAATCTTATTTCAATGTATGATTTTTTCCTGATAGCTGTGATCCATTCTTCATATCTTTTATCCAATTTTTCATCTTCGATTTTTGCTTTTATTTCTTCTCTTACCACAGCAATTGGTTTCAATCCGGCACCTCTTTTATCCACCACCATAATTATATGAAATCCAAGACTTGATTCTATTACTTCGCTTACTTGTCCGAGAGGCAGGCTAAATGCAACCGCTTCTACTTCCGGAATAATTACTCCTCTCTCAATAAAACCAACATCACCGCCCTGCTTGGCCTCTGGTCCCTGAGAATATTTTACGGCCAGTAATTCAAAAGGTTCTCCATTCTTAATCCGCTTGCGTAAATTATTCGTTTGATCTTTTACTTTCATCCGCATGGCTTTATTCGCTTGGGGTGGAAGGAGCAGTAAAATTTGCTTAATTCTAACTGCTTCTTTTCCCTCGTAATTCTGACGGTTTTTGTTGTAATACTCACCTATTTCTTCGTCACTGACAACTATTTTGGCTTTGATTTCACGCCGCAATAACCGCATACGCATTATTTGATTCCTTATATCTCCTTTAATAGACTCCAGGGAATTACCTTCACGGGCAAGTTTTTTTAAAAAATCCTCCATAGTGGATTTGTCTTTCGCCAGCATGTCTTTGATTACTCCCATTACTTCCTCATCTTTGACGACAATACCGACGCCGGCTTTTTTTGCTTCTTGTTCAATCAGCATATTATCAATGAGACGCTGTAAGAACGATTCTCTTGCTTGCTTAAGTACCGCTTCTTTATCTTTGCCCTGATAATTTTCCTCTATATTTTTGCGGTAAGGTTCAAACGCCACATTAAATCCGGAAAGGGTTATTACATCTTCATTTACTACAGCAACAATTTTATCCACAATGTCGGCACCAACTGGTATAGACAAAAGCATTACTCCCCAAGCAATCAAAACAATCCTTTTGTAAAATTCCACAGCGCTTCCAACCTCCCTCTTTATTTTTGCCTGTTTACTTTCTTCCACAATATGGCGTTTTCCTTTTTTATCACTGCTTTCATCCTTAAGGCTTGCAGCCAGGTAATGAAAGCCGATTCTTCTTTCTGCGCCCGAATATCAGCAATAACTTCATCTTTAATATCAGAAAAATTTTTAATTCCAGCTGGTTGACTTTCCAAAACCTTAAAAATATGAAATCCATAAGGACTTTGCACGATCGGACTTATTTTATTAACCGGTAACTTGAAAATAGTTTCTTCCAAAGGTTCAGGCATGACCTCGCGAGTTATAAACCCCAGATCCCCGCCCTGACGAGCTTCGGGACCAATGGACACCTTAGAAGCCAATGCCGCGAAATCATCGCCAGCGTTCAGTCGAGCCAACACTTCTTTGGCCTTGTCTAAATCTCTAACAACTATCTGCGCAACCTTTACGCGTGGTTCCTCCCTATAATTGTTGCGGTATTCATTAAAATAATCTTCGGCTTCATCATCTGACACTCTTATTTTGGCATTCACATCGACCGCGACAAGCTTTTGCAAGAACATTTCTTTTTTTAAATCTTCTTTCCATTGTTCATATCTTACATTTTCCTGCGCCAGCAGGTTTGCAAAATCTTCTCCATAATCTTTTTTAATTTCGTTAATTTTATCTTCCAACTCACTTGCCCCTATGGACATATTCAACTCTTGTGCACGCAAATACATAATCTTTTCCGTAATCATGCCATCCAAAACTTCTTCTTCGAGGCGTTTTACATAATTCGGCTGATTCAAAACGTCCTTGGGCAGCATAGACATTTTTTGGTTTAACCGTATTTGATAGTCATCAAGATAAATCTTGGCTCCATTAACTGTCGCCACGTAAGGCCTGGAAAAAATATTAATTTTATCGCAAGCAGCAATAAAAATAATTGCCAGCAGGCATAAGACATAATATCTGTTCAATAATATATTCATCAGTTTTATAGGGTAAGAAGAAATTTTAATTTTCTTTTTAATCATGATTTTTTATATATATTGGTTATTGTTATTGGGCAAGCATCTTTAATAACAAATTGGCTTGTGTCAATATTTCTTTTTCGGAAAGATTTGGTGCTGGCACAAACAATTTATGATCCGGCGTAAAGCGTATTTCTTGAATTTTCCTGCGATAAAGAACGATAATCTTTTCCGGATCAACAGGAGAATTGTTCCGGAAAAAAATATATAAACGCTTGCCATCGTAGCCCATTTTTCCCCCCTTCAGCAATTTAAGGGAATTTCTAATGCTAATAACTTGTAATAAATTTTCTACTGACGCGGGCAAAGGTCCGTAACAATCTTGCAATTCACTTTTGATCTGATCACTCTCCCCATCATTTGCGGCCAAAGATATTCTTTTGTATAAGACCAAACGCTGATAGACATCTTGCACATATCCTTCAGGAATGAAAGCGGAAACTCCCAACTGAATTTCAGGCAATAATTCTTCTTCGCCAATTTTTTCCCCTTTAATTTCCCGAATCGTTTTTTCCATTAACTCTGTATAAAGTTCATAACCAACTGCACAAATATGACCTGACTGGGAAATACCCAATAAATTTCCACCACCGCGGATTTCCAAATCGTTATACGCTATCCTGAATCCGGAACCCGGATCGGAAAACTCTTTAATTACTTGCAACCTTTTCATGGCTTCACGGGAAAGCATTGCTCCCTGCGGCAATAAAAGGTAAGCAAAAGCTTCCTGTTTTGCCCGGCCTACACGGCCGCGCAACTGATAGAGTTGCGCCAATCCGAACCTATCGGCACGATTTATGATTATCGTATTGGCCGTGGGAATATCCAAACCGGAACCAACAATAGTAGTGCTGACAAGGACGTTGCTTTCCCGCTGAACAAATTTAGCCATTGCTTTTTCTATTTCCACAGGCTTCATTTGACCATGGACAACACCAATATTTGCATCCGGCACAAGGCGTTGGAGTAGATGGGAAATCGAATAAATTGAACGCACCCGGTCATGAATAAAAAAAACCTGCCCTTGGTGCGCTAATTCTTTATCCACCGCGGCTTTAATTGCTTCTTCATCAAACTCCAGCACATAGGTTTTTATGGGTATACGATCTTCCGGAGGTGTGTTAATAATGGATAAATCTCTGATGCCGATCAGGGAAAGATGAAGGGTACGCGGTATTGGTGTCGCCGAGAGCGTTAGCACGTCAACAAGTGTGCGCATTTTTTTTAATTTTTCCTTGTGTACTACTCCAAAACGTTGTTCCTCATCGATTATAACCAATCCTAGCTCCTTAAATTCAATGTCTTTTTGGAGCAAGCGATGTGTTCCTACAACAATGTCCACTTTTTGATTTTTAATTTCTTCTACAATTTTCTTTTGCGCGGCCACATTTTTGAAGCGATTAAGCACCTCCACACGAATGGGAAAATCTTTAAGCCTTCGGGAAAAAGTCTGATAATGCTGCTCGGCCAGAATAGTTGTCGGCACCAGAACAGCAACCTGTTTACCGTCCATCACGGCTCGAAAGGCTGATCGAATAGCGACTTCCGTTTTGCCAAAACCGGCATCGCCGCAAATTAACCGATCCATCGGCTTTACGTCATCCATGTCCAGATGGATATCTTCAATAGCTTTAGCTTGATCGGAAGTTTCCTCAAATTCAAAAGTGGAACAAAATTCCTCGTAAATCCTATCCGGCGGGGCAAATGATTTTCTTTCCAACACTTCGCGAGCGGCATAAATGGAAACCAATTCCTCGGCGACTTCTCTTACAGATTTTTTTACTCTTTCCTTTAGAGCCTCCCATGAAGTTCCCCCCATCTTATCAATTTTTGGCACATAACCATCGGAGCCTAAATACCTTTGGATTTTTTCCAGAGAATTAACCGGTATGTATAGTTTGTCTCCATCCAAATACTCTATAACCAGGAAATCATTTTCGATTTTACCGACTTTAATTTTTTTTAGCCCACGATAAACGCCAATGCCAAAATCGGTGTGGACGACAAAATCACCTTCTTTTAGATCACCAAAGGACTTTAAAAAATAAGCTTCTCGTGGAGGACGTAGGCGGCGGCGGGACACCTTTTTCACAAATATTTCTTCTTCGCTCAGAAACGCCAGCTTCATTGATGGAAAGATAAAACTTGTGGAGATTTTCCCTTCCCATAAAATAAGCTGAGGACTGCCGTCCCATTGACTGATTTTGCCCATGACTGAATCTTGCTGCGTTGAAATCTGCACAGGTAAATCATAGGATAAAAGCAGATGCTGCATTCGGTGAAAGTCTTCCGGTGTAGGAGAAAGAAAAAAAACCAACATTCCATCGGCAAGCCAATTTTTTATCTTTTCCACAGTCTGCCGCAGGAGAGCATCCTCTTTAATCTCATCGGCAACGGAATTTAACAGTTGGAATTGCTGATGAGCTTCAAAAACGACTGTTTCCGCCTCGCTTGTGCTACCTTTGTCGAGCCTGAGACCCTCCAGAGAAATTTGCCTAAACTTATTCATAGCGTCTCCAGCATCAACAGGATCAAGGTATGCATTTTCTTTTTCCAGATAAAATTTTCCACTGTTTTTAGCTTTGAGCAATAATTTATCGATATTAAATTCTGTATTCTGTGCGGCCTGATCGATGGCCAGAGGATCATCCAGAACCATCAAGATATTTTGTGGCAGATAATCAAAAAAGCTGGAGAGCCGATTTTGTGGACGGCTGTCCCGATCATCGAAGGATTCATAAAACAGGGGTAAATATATCGGATTTATGGAATTGGCTAAATCGTTTTGCAGAGTATTCACCAAACGGTTACGAATTTCGCGCGACAGGGAAATATCGTCGATACGCCGTTTGACATTGCGCACAGCCAGCTCCAGCGTTTGCGAATTGACAATTACTCCGCTTGCCGGCGGCACAATAAAAGATTCCATTGAACCTATGGAACGCTGGGAGGCGCAGTCAAATTTACGGATGGATTCGATTTCATCGCCTGACATTTCCATGCGCAGCGGCCATTTTAACGTGAGAGGGAATAGGTCAATGATGTTGCCACGGACACTGAATTCACCCCTTTCTTCAACAAGGCTGACTCTTTTATAGCCACCTGATTGCAGGTGCGCGCAAAAGTCATCTCTGTTGAATGTATCGCCTATGGAAATTATTTGCAGATATTGATTGAACTCGGCAAAAGGCATTACTTTTTGCATTAAAGCAGCCATGGAAATAACCACTACTCCGGTGTTGATTTGCATAAAAGCAAGAGCTTCCAGACGCGCTAATTCTTCTTCTTTCTGGAGTGCAAACATATCAACAGTCAAGAAATCCAGAGACGGATAATGAATTACATTGTCTTTGCCTAAAAATAAGGACAGATCGCTCGCAAACGCTGCGGCTTCTCTTTCTTCCGGACAAACGACAAGCAGGGTCTTCTCCATACGGGCAAAAAGAAGAGCTGTTAAGAAAGGACAAGCAGATCCACTAAGCCCCCTTACATTGACCCTTTGGGTACCCCTATTAATTTGTTCCAGAAGATCATGGAGTGGTGCAATATCTTCCGTGATTTTTTTTGTGATAATTTTTTTCACTGACAATAACCCAAACTTTTTGCGGCAATGAATTGTGCAATTGAAATCTTTTCCGCAAGTCTTCTCCAGAAATTTAACTTTTTTAGCTCAAATATGAATTTAGTTCAAGTTCACTTAATTATCATATAAATTAATCATTTCTTATTAGTTGACAACCCTTTTGTCTTTGATAAGCTGTATTTTATAAATTTTATATGGAGATTAAAAAATGATTACGGTGGAAAAGGCGTTGCAATCAATCTTCTTGAATTTTCACCAGTTAGGTTTGGAAAAAGTAAATATTCTGGACGCCCGGGCGCGAGTAATAGGTGAAGATGTTTTTGCCACACGTAACATTCCGCCGGCCGACAATTCAGCGATGGATGGCTATGCTGTGCGGCATATCGATACCAAAGGCGCAACCAGGGTAATCCCGCTCCGACTCAAAGTTATTGAAGAGATACAGGCAGGTAAATTTCCGCAAAAAAGATTAAAAAAAGGAGATGCTTCCCGCATCATGACCGGAGCACTAATTCCCGACGCCGCCGATGCCATTGTCCGCCAGGAAGACACAAAAAAAATCGGGAAAACGGTTATAATCTATAATTCAGTAAAAGAAGGTCAGGATATTCGCTTTGTCGGCGAAGACGTGCAAAAAGAAGAACTCGTTATTTCTAAAGGAAGTGTCATTAGTCCGGCACAAATAGGGATGCTTGCTTCGTTGGGAAGAGCATTTGTGAGCGTATATCAAAAACCGCGCGTAGCGATTATAGCAACGGGTGACGAACTTGTGGATATTGAAAATGACCCGCCGCCCGCTAAAATTGTCAACAGCAACAGCTACTCTTTAGCTGCCCAAGTTATGGAATGCGGCGCAATTCCTTTAATACTGGGAATTGCTAAAGATAAAAAATCCGAACTTCAAGAAAAATTTAAAACTGCGCTGCATGCTGATTTGATTATTTCTTCCGGGGGCGTTTCGGTCGGTAATTTTGATTTTGTCAAGGATGTCATGGGGGAAATCGGTAATGCTATGCATTTCTGGCAAGTGGCCATGAAGCCGGGCAAACCTTTGGCTTTTGGCGCAATCAAGGGTATTCCCATGTTCGGTTTACCGGGAAATTCCGTATCCGCAATGGTTTCATTTGAACAATTTGTACGTCCGTACCTTTTAAAGATGCAGGGACATACAAAAATATTCCGCCAAACCATAAAGGCTCTGAGCAGCCAGAAAATTCAGAAAAAAAAAGGGGTCAAACATTTCATTCGTGCCATTGTTAAAAAAGAGAAAAACCAATACATGGCTGCTATAACCGGAGAACAAGGATCCGGTATTTTGAAATCAATGGTTTTAGCCAATGCTTTAATTGTCTTAAAAGAAAACGAAACCAAAGTTAAAAAGGGCGATCCGGTAACAGTCCAGTTATTGGATGACTCTTTATCCAAGGCAGAGTATTTCCCATTGTAAGAAATACAGTCCAATACTGGGAAATATTGCTTTTTTACCAGTTTTTGCAAGTTGACACACGGACAAATATCCTTTAGAATTTTTAACGGAAGTGCCAAGGTCACTGGTGGGCCTCCTGGACTTCAAATCCAGTGTGGGGCGCTAGAACCGTCCCGGGTGGGTTCGATTCCCATGCGCTTCCGCCAATAAAATCAAAGTCTTACGAGCAGCCCCTTTTCTATAGGGGCTTTTTCATTTTGCGGTGTGCCCGGATTGTAACCATTTTGTAACTGTAAATATCTTTCCTGCTTCTGAATGGCATCTTTTAGATCGTCCTGATTGATAATGTTATACCGATCAAATACCGATCTTGTTTTATGGCCTGAAATCACCATAGCCACCCTTTCATGTACCCCAGCACGAACCATATTACGAACTGCGGTTCTGCGAAAATCGTGGAACAGTTTAGCGGAAATCATTCTTCCAGTCTTTTCATCTTTTACCTGTAGACCAATTCTTTTGCAGGCTGAACGCCAAGCATCCCTATAATCCTTAATCCGATGTCCATCACGATGAAAAACATAGGGAAAGCCAAGACGTCTTTTTGATTGAAGTGAATGCATCTCCTTCAATAATTCCTCATTCAGGTATAGCGTCCGTCCCTCATTGTTCTTTGTTTCACCAGGATCAAGCCTAACAATTCCCTCTTTAAGATCAACTTTATCCCAAGTGAGATTCAGAATTTCAGCCCTTCTCCATCCAGTATGATATGCAAAAGTAACGACTGGTTTCAAATATGCTGGCAGGACACTCCGCAAAGACACAAAATCTTTGTACTCAAAGAATCCCTTTCGAGTATTTAACTCTTTCAGCATAGGAATATAAGGCACTTGACCAACTTTAGGGGGTGTACACCGTGACCCTAAATGAAGCATCCTCTTCAATGCCGACAACTCCCGATTAATTGAGGCGTTCGATAATCCACTTCGCATTCGCTTCTCAATATATTCTTTGACAGATGCCGTTGTAATATTCACAATTCGCATCCCGCCGAACAACGTTGTTAAATGTTTTACTGCCAACTCTGCTCGTTCCTGACTCTTTCGCTTATTAATTCGGTAATCAGTAATAAGATCCAGTGCCAGTTCGTCAAAGAAGACTCTGTCAAAACAAATGCCAGGCATTTTCCCTTCGGGTATTTCACCCTCTCTTTTCTTTAACGTCCGCTTTGCGATTTCCAACTTGTCAGTGTGTGTTGATTCCGCAAATTGTTTTCCGTGCCGATAATACTTAATCCAATATGTCTTTCCTCGCCTCTAAATACATCCCATTTTTTCACCGTCCTTTCTTGGAGGGCTTGCGTTTAACAAATTCGATATCGTAGCCAAGGTAGTCAGCAATTACTGTCAACTTATCTAACGAATAATTCGCCTTTTCATTTAGAACTTTTGACAGATGACCTTTATCTAACTCCAGGTCTTTGCTTATCCTGTACGCCGATATCTTTTCCCTCTTCATGATGTCTTTAAGGCGATTCCCCATCATGGGGATATTTATACCACAGAGTTGCACGTTATTCAACCTCTAATTATAAACAACTTTGTTTTTTTCAATGAATGCCTCCAGATCGTTTATGTCCAAATACATTTTCCGGCACCCGTGTTGTTTTACGACCGGAATCACCTGCGACCAGATCAATTCTCTTATTCCCCACACAGGCCGACCCAGGTATTCAGATGCTTCTTTGAGCGTAAAAAGCCGCTTCCGCACTGGATTGTATATCCCTTGTGCCCTTTTAAGTTCAGTGTTTGTCAGTGTTTTTTTAACCATGTAACTACTTTGTAACCATAAATTAACTTACTTTTTCAAACTCTGCATATAGGAACTAAACATTTTTTATCTTTAGAATTATAATATCTTATCGATCTTGTTCCATTATTATTCAGCTTTATTAATAACATTTTCATATTTTCAGTCTCTTTAAAAAAGACAATAGGTATGGCTATCTTATTTATTCTTCACTAAAGTGAAAGGGTGCTGGTAAAAGCAAGGTTGCATTGAAATATTTACTCCCATACAGTAGCAGCAGAGGATTGACGGCTTTCCATTGTCCGTTCTTCAGCTTCACTTTTGTGAAGACGGTTATTGTCCTGTTTTGTCTTCTCAGCTTCACTTTTGTGAAGTTGTCCACTTCGCTTCTGTGAAGTTACTTTTAATTTCTGCCTTTTCATATTTTCTCTTATGTAAAATTGTTCTCGTAATACTTTGTGCTTTTCAACCATTACAAATTCAGGCGTGTCATATTTACGCCAACGTTCTGAGAATTTATAAACAGAGTAGTCTTTTTCTCTCTCATGTTTCTGATACCAGCCGCCCTGATGAACTAAATCAAGGAAACCCATCTCAACCAGCTTTCTGATATTTTTCCAGAACTGCGTTGTGCCGATCTTCAAGAAGGCGGCCTCGGAATAAGGGAAGATAAACCCATCATTGGAATAAACAATCTTCTTTTTCCCGTGAATCTTCACTTGATCCCACTTTCGTTTTTGAAGGCATCTAAGCAGGGTTCTAAGAACCGAAGCAGACAATCCGATGAAGGCCTCGGAATAGAACATATCGGGCTCTATAAAGATCTTGTTCCTGATCTTGAAGTACTGCTTTTCAGTTACCATGATTTACGCTACCCTTTTTCGGCATTTAATATATTACCTCTTTTAAAATGTTTAGATCGCTTTATAAGTTTTTTGTGTTCGGGAAAATATTTTTAACCTTTTCATGAAGTATTTTTGATAATCGAATCTGTTCGCTCTTTGTGAAAGATAAATCCCCGATTAGCTTTTTTGAAAAAATAACAGGATCAATCTTCATTACTTGAGCGATAAATTTCTGCTTCAAGCCCTTTCTGAGAATCGCTTCTTTCAAATAAATGTTCATCATAACACCTCCTTTGTAGCTCGTCTGACGTGCTACTGATTGTTAAAAAAATTTACCCGCTTATCCTTTGAGCGATCAACTTTGCCAGCGAATCAACCATAGTCTTGATGTTAATGGAACGGCAAGGCACCGCTGAAATAGCTGATCTTCTCCCAAAGTATCCCAACTCATATTTTTCTTGCCACAGGTCCGGTTCTTTTATTTTTTTAAGTTCAAATATTATTTTTGAATTGTAAAAAAATCTGCCATCATTCCCAACACCAATATCGATAGGTAAATCCAAACACGGAAAGTCAGTTTCAACAACATATCCTCCGCTCGATTTTGATTTTCGAAAGTTAACCCATCTTGAAATTTCCCATTCCTTCTCCTTTAACCACTTTCCTACATCATTCAAAATTTGCCTGGCTTCAATTAAAGTGAATTTCAAATCTCGAACGAGATATCCCCCCAAGAAAATCCGTACAGCCTGCTCAAAATTATATTCTCTCGATATTCCCGAGTGCTGCCCATAATCCTGATCAGGTTCCAAAAAAGCTACAGCCCAGCGCTTTATTTGGGGATGCGTGAAGCCGGTTGCTTTTGCTAAAATCCGATTCGTAATAATCATAAAATCTTCACCTTTAAGTAGCGCTTAACACGTTCTACGTATTCTTGCAAGAACTATTTTTCTGTTTTTTTAGGATACTAAATCAGGAAAGGTTATTTTATAGATCAGACCATAGAGGTAGGGTTCCTAGCAAACCGAAAGATGGCAATTTATATTTTTGTTTATGACACCTTGGTTGAGTGCAACGTTAACAAGAAAAGTAACGATTACGTATAAAGGTATTCACGGTTACTAAAATAATTTAATCCATAAAACTATAATAGCCAGGATTACGAGAATGATGGTAATAAATAATTGAACAAACTCTAACCATTCACAAAGTGGAATTCTATCTCTCTTTTCTTTACGCTTCTCTATTCCATCTATTACTTTAGGGGGAAACTCTATATCCAGAATCTTCATTATTTCCTCCTCAAAAAAGAACTCCTTGTCACGATCGATTCTATGTGCTCGACCAATTCCATGCATAAATACGGCATGTAGCGCTACCACCGAACTTCCGGCTAGAATAGCGAATACTATAAAAGTTCCAAATGATAAAGGTTGGCTAATACAAATACGACCTGTTAAAACGACCCCAATGAATGCAGCCAATGCAGTCCATATGCCCATTCCCATTTTCCATCCGTAAATTCTTCGATTATTAAAGTTTTCCCATGCCCCATTTCTTAATTTCTCTAAGGCATCTAATGTTGTCTTAATATCGATACCGCTACTGTCAACTTTCCATCCGTAAATTCTTCGATTATTAAAGTTTTCCCATGCCCCATTTCTTAATTTCTCTAAGGCATCTAATGTTGTCTTAATATC
>DLME01000223.1 GCA_002479215.1 Syntrophaceae bacterium UBA7544 | reverse complement strand
CGGGATGGCGATTGCGATTTTGTTCTGGCCGGCGGCGCCGACGCGCCAATTTTACCGGAACTGATTCACGGCTTTGCCAATATGAACGCCACGATCAAAGTTCATCCTGACGATCGCGCTTATAGTGATCATGCGCAGGCATCCCGTCCTTTCAGCGTTGACCGCAAAGGGTTTGTTCTTTCCGAAGGGGCCGGCGTGGTAGTTCTCGCGGCGGAAGAATTGCTCAAAGTTTACGGCCTGAAACCCAAAGCCGAAGTTTTGGGTATCGGATGGACGTCGGATGCTCATCATTATACTAGCCCTAATGCCACAACAATTATACGAGCGCTAAAGGAAACAATTGAAGATGCGGGTTTAAAGCCGGAAGATATTCAATATATCAATGCCCACGGCACTTCCACACCCAAAGGAGACAGTACGGAAATAAAGTGTCTGCGTGATGTTTTCGGCAAAAAAATAGAAAAGATTCCCGTATCTTCGAATAAATCACAATTAGGACATACATTGGGAGCAACGGCTGCAATCGAAGCCGCGTTGACCATTGAAGGAATGAGGAAGGACATCATACTGCCCACCATTAATCATCTTCCCGATCCTGAGCTGTCCGATATTGATGTGGTGCCGAATGTCGCGCGCAAACAAAAATACGAAATTGCTCTTTCCAACGCCTTCGGATTCGGCGGAACGAATTGCTGTGTAATTTTCAGGGGAGTATAAAATGAGGCCCAAACCATTTAAACCGGAAATTTATAATAACGATGAAAAGTATGTGCGTGATCTTACGACCGGCTTTATCTGGCACCGTTCCCAAAACCGGACTTTATACGCTGATACCGATCGCTCGGAAGTGGTTTATCATTCCAATTACCTGCGTTATTTTGAATTCGGCCGGACCTCTTTGATGCGCGATCTTGCTTATCCTTACAAGGAAATCGAGGCCAGCGGCTATGTTTATCCGATTTTCGATTTGGGCATCAGTTTTTATCAGCCTTTGTATTATGATGATTTGATGTATATTCACTCACGGCCGGTAAATCTGGAGCGGGTACGTTTACAGTTCGACTACGTAATCACAAACGCGGAAAAGGGACATCTGATCTGTATCGGTTTTACCAAACACTGCGCCTTAAATTTGACGGGCACACCCGTGGCCGTTGATCCTAAAACGGTTCAGCTATGGACATCGTTCCCCAAATAAATAAAAAAACCCGCTATACTTCAGCAATTGAGGTATCTTCATATTTGCGCGATCACCATTTCGAAGGAAAAGTGATTCTGCCGGCAGTGGAAACATTAATCGCTCTGGCTAATGTTGTTCAGCTTAATTTCCCGCAGATTAGTATCAACTGTTTGTTCAAGGCGAGCTTCCCCCGCTTTTTAATCATTCCCCCGGAGACAAAGCGCTTAGAAGTATTTGTCGATATAGAAAATGCCGGTGATGACAATATTACCACCGTGCTTTTAACGTCGATAAAATCAAAAAAAAGCGCAATTAGCCGCACCCTCGAACATGCCCGTGTGGAATTTGCCACTGCCGATTCCGCTCCCTGCCCTGCATCTCCTTTTCGGGTTGTGGAGAAGCTCAACGGAAAATGCATCAGCGTGCCTGCGGCAACAATTTACCGTGAACTGGTGCCTTTCGGAACGGCTTATCAAAATATCGTCGGTGATTTAGCAGTTTCGCCGGAGGGCGCTCTGGCTTATCTTTCCGGCGGGAATTACGAGGCCGATGAAGATTTACTTGGTTCGCCGTTTCCCTTAGACGCAGCAATGCACGCGGCTTGTGTTTGGGGACAACGCTTCAGCGGCATTGTCCCCTTTCCCACAGGTTTTGAAAAAAGATTTATTTATCAAAAGACAAAAAAGAAAGGCAGTTATCTTGGCCGGGTTGTGCCGGTGAATGTCAAGCAGGAATCGCTAATATTTGATGCCTGGATTTATGATTTAAATAGTGTTATTTATGAAATTATCAGCGGTATTAAAATGCGGGATGTAACTCAAGGCCGCCTTCGTCCGCCACAGTGGATTAAGGCATAATACCAAGTCGCCTTCTTTAGCTAACTTTGTTGGCATCGTCGTCGGCTTCCTCAACGTATTAGTAATACGCCTGCGGAGCTTCCTCCTTGCCGCCTCGTTATCTCTTGAAGGCAACTCGGTATAAAAATTGTTGTTGCAATACAGCATATTTCACGTCCTTATTTCCAGTCCTTAACGGGAGGAACAAAGGGAGGGTGAACCGAAAATTAAATCATGGGGAAAATATTTTTAATTTATCTTTTTGCTTATCTTGCCGGTTCCATAAATTTCGCTATTATTTTTTTTAGACTGACCGGTAGAGAAGACCCTCGCCTGAGCTTCAGCGGCAACGCGGGAACCACAAACGTTTACCGCCAGGCAGGAATTATCTGGGCGGCGGTTGTTTTTTTATTGGATATTGGGCGGGCTCTGGCGGTCGCGGTTATAGCGAGCTATTTTTTAAAAACGCATTTGCTCCCCTGGGCGGGTTTTTTTCTTGTTTTAGGAAATAGCTTCCCTTGCTTTCATGGTTTTCATGGCGGTAGAGGTGTGGCTAACTATTTAGGCTTTACAGCCCTTATCGCGCCGTGGGCGGCTCTCATTGCCGCGGCAATCTGGCTCGTTTCCTACGGGATTGGCCGGATTACTTTTATTGCTTCATTTTTCATGGTTTTTATTCTGGCTTTGGGACAGGCTTTTACCCTGCACTGGAAATTCAGCGCGGTATCCGGCGCCCTTGCCACGTTTCTGCTGATCTTATTTAATCATAGAAAAAATATTATCAAATACTGGAGCGGCAATGAGCCTGTCGTACCCGGTGATGAGGAAGATTAATATAAGAATTAGTAAGACAGCAACACAATTCCCACGAAAATAACAATCGTACCGATGATATTAAGCCCGCTTATTTTTTCTCCAAAGATAACGTGAGACAAAATCATCATTAAAGCCAGGCAGGCACCGGAAAATATTGGGTAGGCAATGCTCAAATTTATACTCTGGAGCGCTTTGATGAACAAATAAACATTAATAGCGCCGAGGATCAAACCAAAAATAAAAATTACCGACCAGCTAAAATCATGCTGCTTGTGAGCGATGCTTTTATAAACCAGATACGATGACACGTTAAAAGCAACCGATAAGAATAAACATAGATAGTTCATTGGGTTTACCTCTCAATATTTTATATAATACGAAGCTATAAAACAATATATGGATTCAATGGGCTGAGCAGGTTTATAACGCCGTTATTTCTCCTGATCGTGTACGTCAGTGTCTTTTGAAGTATTGAATTTCTCTTTCGTGTTTTTCCGCAGCCTCACGCGTTGTGAATGTCCCAAGATTTCTCCGCTTCCCAGTCTTGGGGTTCTTCTTTCGAGAGTACAAGCGGTACTCCCTTGTTTTGAGTTTCCTGATCATCTTTCATTTCTCTTATGGGTCTTCAATCTCGTCCAACGTAAAGATCAACAGCAGCTACAAGGCGTCCGCTGCAATGAAGGGTTAAGGCTGCAGGGTATTTACACGAACGTCTAACTCGTTGTATAGGTTGCGAATAGTGCCCTCGATCAAGCTAATGATTTCGTCGATGTTGCTTAGTTCTTTGAGTTCGTCAGTGTTGCGACTTGTAATCTTAACTACAGGAGCGCCTCGCATTTTCGTGACAGATAGCTTCGCCTCCATGAGGGTTAAGTCCGCATGGGCGTGAATCTTGTTTCTAGCGTCAAGGAGACGTTTGTGTAGCTTCAGGAAATTACCGGGCACGAAAGATGTTTTCAGCCGGTAATCCTTCCTGATTGATCCCTCCGATGTGGTGTAAGGTGTGGCGTATTCGACCAGCGCAAAACGAAATGCTGGCCCAACAAGTGGACTGTCGCCCACTACCTTTATGTCTTGAAGAATTTTCAACGCACCATTGAGCCGCCCGAGGCAGGTGACAAAGTGAAGGAACTCTTCGTGATTTTTTTTCATTGGGCACTAACAATTAATATACGTAATAAATAATTCCGCTGTTTTTCCAACAGCGCCATTGATTTGATCCCGCGACTTGGAATCCTCCAGCTCCTGCCGGAGGGGGCTCCACTGCTTAATTATCTAAGCCTTTTTTTATAAAAATCAAACAATTATTATATCAGCACTTTTTTTGATAAACCGTACTGCCGGAGAGCCGATATCTGTTACTGCCCCGTTTTGCGTTACCTGCAGCGCGCCACCCGCCGGGATGCCGTATCCAATTGTTCCCTCCGGGCAAAGGCCAAGCAACGTCCGGAGTTCATTCCAGCCTTCATCTTCCGCATGCGTATCGCATAAAACCGGCGCAAAGCCGAGACAGGGGAAAGATTTTGCCGATGAATCATCAGCCGAATTGCGCCAGTATATCCAGTTGCGGCACAGCATTATAGCTCCGGCAGAAATACCAAAAAAAGGTTTCCCCGATTCGTAGAGCTTCCTCAGAAACGGCACCAGATTTCGCTTCTCCAAATATTCCATCCCAGCTTTTACATCGCCACCACTGATAAAAATCAAATCGCCGGACGATAAAATGCTTTCTGTCTTTTTCCGGTCAAAGCCCTGAACAATAGGAGCTAGAGTGACTTTATCCGTCCCTGCAGATATAAGCATTCGCCTCAACATAGAGAAAAACTCTTTATTGTCAGAACTTGCTGCACCGATATAGGCAATGATAGGTTTTTCTGTTTTGCTGAGCGCCAGCGCTTCGGCAATAAGAGTGGTATTGTTCGAGTTTGGTCCACCACTCATAAGGATTATAGGGGCTGGCGTCATCATCAGTTTCCTTTCCCAAAGAGCTTTTCCATATTCACCGGTATGTCCGAACGCGTTAATCTATATTTACCGGATGGTTCGGTTTCAATCTCCTTTACAAAATGCACGTTAATAGCGGCATCCCGTCCATACAGCGGCAATAAGCGTTCGGTTATTTCCTCTTTCAATGTTCGGGAAGCATTATCTTCTTCGTCAAGAACTATATTAACATTGTAAATACCTTCACGTTGCAATACTTGATATTCGGCCACAGCTTCCACATTATTGATAATAGATTCGATCATGGCCGTGGTTACCGGAAAGCCACTTGTCGCATACGTGAGATTGACAGTGCGCCCGGCAAATTCTTTACAGATATATCCGTCATTGCGGCCGCATTTACAAATGCCCGCGGGATCGACCTGCACCAGATCACCCACATCGAATCTGACTAATGATCGCCAGGGATTGGTCAGAGTTGTCAGCAATAATCTTCCAACATGAGGATGCCCATATTCAGGACGCATGAATTCTATATCGATCCGGCACGAAGAAGAAACTTGATGGAGTTTACCCTGTTCACATTCCATCAAAACATATCCCGCTTCGGTCGCGCCGTAGGAACTGATTAAAGGAGCATGAAAAACTTTGGCGATATGCTTTCTTGCTAAAACTCCCGGATTCTCATAGCTAAAAATAACTACGGGTGGTTGGAACACTCGCAGATGATGCCTATAGGCATAACGGGCAACTTTGACCAGATAGGAGGGATTTGCTTCCAACACAACCGGTTGAAATATTTCCAGCTCCCGGATGATGCGCTCGAATAGTTGGTCATCCCATAATGAGGGATTGATTTTTTCATTAAGATAGAGAAAACGGCCGCAAGAGCGTTCCTCCATAGTCAGCAAACCGTTTTTAGCCAAAATGCCGGTATTCATGGGGCTGGTGAGAATGGCTTCCCGGTGTTTACCCAGATTAAGCGCTGCTGTATGTACGTTGTATTGCCAAGACGCTGCCTCGGCCGCATCCCACCAGGACTGATACCAAACATTTAAAACCTGCTCAGCAGTTGTGCCGCTCGTTTGGACAAGTTCTATTGTACCTGTCTTCAGCGCGGTATCGATATCCATACCTGCGGGAATAAAATTGCGCCAGGTATGCTCTCTCAGGTCTTGCTTGGAAATTGTCGGCATCGCGCGGAAACGAGCATCGATAGAAGCTGATGAGCCGGGATCAAATGCCTGCCAGCCCTTATAGGCCGGCACATTTTGCAGGGCATTCTGCAGTGCTCTTTCCGAGAGGATATTATAGTTGCCGGAAAAGTTAGGGGATGTTTTCATTTTTATGTCTCATGTGAACTAGTAAATATAAAACAAAGCAGACAGCAAATCCGGGGACAGCATACGAGTTTTTATCAACCAGATTGGGGGAACTGTCAGCCGTTGAGTCTCTCATTGAATTCTTCAAGGGTGAAGCTGTATTCCTGAGTGCCGTAGTGTTCTAGGGAAAAAGAAGCGCAGGCGCTCCCCATCCGTGCACATTGCTCAATATCTTTACCGCAAACCAGACCGCTGATCAGGCCGCCCCGGTAAGCATCTCCGGCGCCTGTCGGGTCCACCACCTTCTTTACTTTGAAGACGGGAACACTAATTTCACGATCTCGCGTGGAGATCTGTGAACCCAACTCTCCCAGGGTGGTGATGATCGTCCCGGCCAGCTTCAATAAAGCATTCTTCTTCAATCCGGTCTTGTTTGTGATCAGCTCCAGCTCATAATCATTGACGATCAAAATCCGGCATCCCTCGATGGCCTCGATCAGGTTCTTCGTATTCCACATGGGCAGAGATTGGCCGGGGTCCAAGATATAATCGATGCCTCTTTCTTTGCAGGCGCGCGGATAGTTAACCATGTCTTCAAAATTGCCCGGCGAGACGATCATAATGGTTTCTTGGGGACGGAATTTGCGCAAGTCCAATTCCGTTCGATATTTCATGGCTCCAGGATTAAATCCGGTGATTTGGTTGTCGGCGCGGTCGGTCGTAATATAGGCGCCTGCCGTAAATTCATCGGGAATTATTTTTATATATTTCGTAGATATTGAGTTTTTTGCCAACCGTTTGTAATACTTTTGATAGTCATGGCCGATTGTGGCGCAGATGAGGGGCTTCTCACCCAGCAGAGTCAGCGCATAGGCAATATTCCCCGCCGTGCCGCCGTATTCTTCCCTCATGCTATTCACCTGGAAACAGACGTTGAGAACATGAATTTTATCGGGCAGAATGTGATCCGCGAAATATCCGGGGAAATCCATAATCCGGTCATAGGCCATTGATCCCGAAACAATGATGTTCATACATGCCGACCTTTCCAATCATCACAAAATCGATAGGACTCCGGAAGAAGTTTGCTGAATAATTCCGGTTCGGAGTCAGGAAAGTATAGGTAATATCGAGTTGTGTGTCAATGACATCTTGCCCCCGGCATTCCCTGCATACGCCGGGGTGACCCGCAGGGCCAGCCGCTTGCCCCTTGAACTTTATTGTGTGACCCATTGTGCCTTGACTAACTGTCGCATTGGCACTATGTTAACGCTATAGTTAATTCTTTTTACCGGAGGTTCCCATGGAAACATATTATCAGCCCAAAGATCTAAGCAAATTTGGAGAAATCGGCAAAGACGCTCCGGAACTAGCCAAGAAATTTTTTGAATATTATGAGGCTGTATTTGCCGAGGGCGAATTGACCGAGCGGGAAAAAGCTCTTATTGCCCTGGCTGTCGCTCACGCCGTCCAATGTCCATATTGCATTGATGCCTATACACAGGCCTGTCTGGAAAAAGGGTCGAATCTTGCGGAAATGACCGAAGCGGTGCACGTGGCCACGGCCATCCGCGGCGGAGCTTCATTGGTGCACGGAGTTCAAATGCGCAATGTCGCCACAAAATTATCTTTATAAATATTCTGAGGATATTCAGTTTATGGCTAACACTGTGGACCAAGCAGAAAATATTTCCACTCTATATGCAAACGCTGATTCTTCTCTTATCGAACCATTTGGCCGGACATTATTTCAGCATAATCTCACTTTAACCAGAGGGGAAACGACCACCCTGCAAATCAATGTCGGCCTTTTATGTAACCTGTTTTGCAAGCACTGCCATCTGGAGGCAGGGCCGCTGCGGGATCAATTGATGGATGCAGAAACGATAGACCAGGTTGTAGATTACGCGGCAAGAAATAGATTTGAGGCGATAGATATAACAGGCGGATCGCCGGAGTTAAATCCCCGCATTGAAAATTTGGTCAGGAAGCTTGCACCTTTGACCTCCAGATTAATGGTTCGCAGTAACCTTCTTGCACTGGAAGGCCCGGCGTGGGGAAAATATATATCCTTATGTAAGGAAAACCGGGTCATTATCATTGCTTCTCTTCCTTCTCTTAATAAAGCTCAAACTGATGCCCAGCGAGGGGAAGGGGCGTTTCAGCGCATTGTCGCAGCGTTAAAGAAATTAAACGCCGTAGGTTATGGAATTGAGGGCACCGGCCTCACGCTTAATCTTGCTTCCAATCCGGTGGGCGCGTTTATGAACGCATCTCAGATACAGGCGGAAAAAAGATTCCACGAAATTTTACTGAAAAAATGGGGCATCAATTTTACCAGGCTATATAATTTCAACAATGTTCCCCTGGGGCGGTTTCGCCGCTGGCTTCAGTCCAGAGGAGAGCTGGACAATTACCTGATCAAATTAGCCGGTCTCTTTAACCCCTGTTCCATCTCATCGATTATGTGCCGCACTTCTGTTTCCATTAACTGGCAGGGATATCTTTTTGACTGTGATTTCAATATTGCCTCCGAGCAGTATCTTGGCGGAAATAAAATTCATGTCTCGCAAATGGCTGGACTCCCCGCGCAGGGTCTGCCGGTTATGGTCGGTGAACATTGCTACGCCTGCACTGCAGGAACCGGATTTACCTGCGGCGGGGCAATCACTGCATAAGTTGCGGTCGCTGGGCTTATCGAAAAATATGTGATGCATAATGCAAACCAGATATTCTTTTATTATTCCAGTTTATCGGGAAGAAGAAATCATCAACTCCACCATTGATTACTTAATGCATCTGCAAAAATTTGCCGCTGCCGAGATTATTGTAGCTGATGGGGATTATGAAGGGAGCACACTGAGAAAAATCAATTATGCGAACGTGAAAAAAATACTCTGTCCTGAAGGCCGGGCACGGCAGATGAACTGTGGCGCGGCAAAGTCTTCAGGTGAGATCCTGATTTTTCTACATGCCGATACGCGCCTGCCTATGAATTCCTTGCACCGAATTGCCACGGCAATGGAAAATAAAACCTTTGTTGGCGGGGCATTTGATTTGGGCATCGATTCAGAACGTTTTGCCTTCCGTATCATTGAAAAAATGGCTTCCCTACGCTCCCGGCTGACGCGCATTCCCTATGGCGATCAGACTATTTTTATCCGGCGGGATTATTTTCAATCACTGGGTGGATTTAAGGATATTCCGATCATGGAAGATGTCGAACTAATGCGGAGAATCAAGCGCAGGCAAGGAAAAATAAATATTTTAAAAGATAAAGTTAAAACATCACCACGGCGCTGGGAAACCGAAGGTATTGTTTTTTGTACTCTCAGAAACTGGTTTTTGATAACGCTTTATTTACTGGGAGCAAAGCCGGAAACCTTGGCAAAATTATATAAGTAATCTCCTGCCCAATAATTATTTTCTGTTATCATTATTGCTCGAATCTTTTTGCCTTCCACTGGAGAGTTTTTTTCTGGCCAAATAGACAAGAAAAGCCAAGATAATTACGGCAAGTATGAGCACTAAAACCAAGAGCCAGGGAATCTTCCCCTCGGTCAAACCGCTAATGATTGCATCCGTACCGACTACGTACAAAACAGTGCCGGGCAGCATGCATAACCACGACCAGAAAACGTATGTCCAGAAACGCACGCCGGTAAGGCCAAAACCGTAATTAAGAAAATTAAAAGGGAACAGAGGCACCAGGCGTGTTATTGCTACAATTATTGCGCCATGTTCCTTCGTCAGATGATCCAGCTTTTTGAATTTTTCATTTTGTGAAAATTTACGTACAATAAAGTCCCTCGCCAGATAACGAGAAATTAAAAAACAGATGCTTGCTCCTATTGTCGAGGCAATGCTGACCAGTACGACTCCCCAAACTGACCCGAAAAGTGCTCCCCCGGCAATGGTTATGGCTGAACCGGGTAGAGCCAGGACAACGGCAATGATATAAATCAAGACGAAGACTAACGGCCCCCAAGAACCAAGGCCGCCAATCCAAGCACGAAGATCGGTAAGCTTTTCTCCCACTCCCCAAAACCTAAGCAAGATAATGGCGATCAACAACAAGACGATGAATATAATCGGCCGCCACAATTTTTTTTGCTTTTTTTCAGCGAAAGCTTCGGAAGCCATATAAGTTCCTTAGTGGGTCAATTTGATTTATTTAATTTCACTGTATGTATTGTGAAAATGGATTTATCTTTATCAAGATAGCCAATAATAGAAAAAAAACGGCAAAGAGTAGTAAAATAACTGATTCCATTTTTGAGTGAAGTTTTTGTTCGTTTGTAATTAGTTCTCCTTTAATTCTGAAAAGAAAAATAAGTAGCACTCCTAAAACAGAAAGTATCGCCAAGAAGGTTAGTACGATAATCATTTTTAGCCCCTCATTATTCTTTTTTAAAGAAATTCATCGAGGCTTTCACATAGAATGTCAAGGGATATTTTAAATTATCCTTGACTTCAATGGGTAATGTCGATGATAGTGTCGGCAGTGTCAAGTTTTATACTATTTTCCCGATTGCTGATTCAATCAAATTATCTATCTCTGTGCTCTTAATTTAATTAATGTATAGGCGTGTTTGACAATCGTCAGATCATCGTTAAAATTCTAATATTAGTATTTGATTTCTTTAAAAGGGGGAAAAATGAAAAAATTACTTATGTCTATAATAATATTTAGTTTTGTATTAAGTTATCAAAATGGTAATGCCGAACAAACAGAGGTAAAATCAAAAATGACAAAAAAAAATGAAATAACATCTGAAAGTATAGCAACGCTGGCCGGAGGTTGTTTCTGGTGTGTGGAGTCTGATCTGGAAAAGGTTCCCGGCGTAATAAAAGTAGTATCCGGTTATGCCGGAGGACAAGGGGAAAATCCAACCTATGAAACGTATGCGAAAATGGGCTATATTGAAGCCGTGCAGGTATATTATGATCCCAAGGTAGTGACTTATGATCAACTTCTAAACTATTTCTGGCGACATATTGATCCCACTGACGCCGGCGGACAGTTTATTGATCGTGGGCCTCAATATCGCAGTGCCATATTTTATCAAGACGAGGCACAAAAACAAATTGCGGAAAAATCCAAACAGGCTCTGGAAAAATCAGGCAGGCTGGGGAAACCTATTGCCACAGATATAATTAAATTAACTAAATTTTATCCGGCAGAAGAATATCATCAGAATTATCATACCAAAAATCCTTTGCGCTATAAATATTACAGAAGCGGATCAGGTCGTGATCAAACCGTAAAGAAATTATGGGGAAATGATACAGGCATCGAACCCATTACCCGACAGGATTTCACGAAACCCGATGATGCGACGCTAAGGAAGAAACTTACCAAAACACAATATGAAGTAACGCAGAAAAACGGCACTGAGCCGCCTTTTAAAAATGAATATGATAATAACAAAAAAGAAGGTATTTACGTGGATATCATTTCCGGTGAGCCACTTTTCAGTTCACTGGATAAATATGATTCCGGCACCGGCTGGCCCAGTTTCACCAAACCACTGGAGCCCGGAAATATTATCGAAAAAGAAGATCGCAGTCTCTTTTCCACGCGGACGGAGGTGAGGAGCAAACTTGCCGATTCTCATATAGGTCATGTTTTCCCCGATGGCCCGAAACCAACTGGACTTCGCTATTGCATGAATTCCGCCGCCCTGCGGTTTATTCCTAAAGAGAATTTGGAAAAAGAAGGTTATGGAAAATATTTGAAGTTATTCTCTTCTAAAAAATAATTGCTGAAACTTCTTTGTAATAATGGCGACCTGCACTCGATATTTGTACCACATGTTAAGTTAGAGTTCAGCTATTTGACCTGCCCCTGAAACTTGTACCACATGTTAAGTTAGAATTCTGCTATTTTGATTATTTCCGATTGAAATGTTGTGTGAATTGGGAAAATAAGAAAACAACAAGGAAGAAGTCGATTATTTAGCTACAAACAAACGAAATCAAGGCAGTTAAAGATTATCAATTACCAAAAGAAACAAGCAAGAGACACTCCCCGAATTCCACCACGCGCTTCTGGTGGCAGGATGGGCAAAAATGACGGTGTTTGCACATGAACGCAAGAAAATATTTGTGGTTATGAATCTCCTTATTTTGATAAAACCTTGGCTTTTTTCTGGAGGTCGATATCTTCCTCTATAACGGCTTCGATCGTAATACCATGGGGCATGGGTCGCCCTTGCGGGTCCACATGGACAAACGTCAGAAAGCCATCGACGATGAGTTCCTCATTCTTGCTATTGACCGCTCTCACATAAGCAACCAGGCGAGTCCGACCACTCAGTATCATTTTGCTTTCATACCGGATAATGGTGCCCAAAGGGACACGTTGTTTGAAAAGCATACCGTGGATATTAACACAGACGGTGCTTTCTGGAGTGGTGGTATTTGCAGCAGCAATAAACCCGGCTTCCACGAACCATTTAGCACCCTGACCCGCAAACAGGGTCCCGTGATGGTTCAAGTCTGGCCCCATGACCACATGATGAATTTCATATTTTTTTATGAACATTTTACCTTATTATGACCTCCATGCACGATGACTATTCAAGAACAGAAACCACTTTATCCATATATTGTGTCGAATAGGCCGGGTTCTCCCGATATACAGATTGATTTTTGTTTGTCCGTTTACCGTCTGGTTTCCCGGCGGTGCCACAATATTTCAAGCATTACCGTTTGTACTCTCGCATGGTTCTAAAAATTCGTCAATCATTGACTTCGGGAAGAAGCAAATGCTACCAATATCTACTTATCCACGCCCCTGATTCTACCGAAAGGTTATTCATTATTGTAAGCAATTATCTTGGTGA
>DLME01000212.1 GCA_002479215.1 Syntrophaceae bacterium UBA7544 | reverse complement strand
ACGGCAATATTCTTAATTCTGATGAAATGAAGAAAGTTTTAACAGATCAAGGAAAAGCATCCGACCAGCTATTTGAACAAATAGAACTCCGTTACAATGAGTTATTACTAGTAAGGGAAATAGGCGAAGCAGCTTCCTCTATTCTTGAACCTCAAGAGCTTTTTCATTTTATTACGGATTCCCTGCTAAAACGTCTTCAATTCACACGCGGTATGATTATGCTCGCCAACCCCGAGAAAACAAAACTTGTATATACCGCCGGTTACGGCTACACACCCCAAGAAGAAGCTATATTAAAAAGCATGGACTTTAATCTTAACAATCCGCTATCCAAGGGGAGTTTTTATTTGGCCTATCGAGATCAAAAACCATTCCTCATTAATAACGTAAATGATATTGAAAATGATCTTTCCGAAAGAAGCTCCAACTACATCAAAGAATTTAGAGTTGAATCATTTATTTGCGTCCCGATCATTTATGAGGGAAAATCAGAAGGCATTCTTTCTGTTGATAATACCAAAACAAAAAGCCAGACAACTCAAAGCGATTTGAGTTTGCTGATGGGTATCGCTCAACAAATCGGTATCAGTTTAAATAACGCTCTTGCTCATAAAAAAATTAAAGAAAGCGAAGAACGTTTCCGCAATTTAAGCGATAATTCACCTGATATCATTTATCGGCTGGATCATGAAGGAAAGTTTTCTTATGTCAATACCGCATGGAAAGAGGTTTTAGGCCATGATATAAACGAAATCCAGAATAAACATCTTAATGATTTTATACGTGAGGAAGATCGGGCGGCATTTATTGAAATTTTTCAAAACATTCTCGACAATAAATTAACGATTAGAGATAAAAATTTTATCATTTTAAATGATAAAGGCTTGCCACGTTATGTAACTTTTACCGGAGCACCGGACATAGATGCGGAAGGAAGTGTAATCGGTGTTGTTGGAACTCTCAAAGACATCACCAGATTGCGCATTATGGAAGCTCAACTTCTACAGGCCTCTAAAATGGAAGCCGTCGGCACCCTAACCGGCGGCATAGCCCACGATTTTAATAATATTATTCAGGCAATTATGGGTTACAACCAGATAATGATTTCGGGAAGAACCGGAAATGAAACAGAGATATCTTATCTTAAAAGTATAGGAGAACTAATTCAACGCTCTCGAGAGCTTGTCAGCCAATTAATGCTTTTTGGCAAAAAAGTTGAACCGCTATCGAAGATTATCAATATCAATGAAGAAATTAAAAGCATGCATAATTTGCTTACAAAATCAATTCCTAAGATGATCAATATACAAACAAACCTGCATGACGATATTTTCCCCCTCATCGCCGATTCTACTCAGATAGGTCAAATTATCATGAATCTGGTCATTAATGCCCGCGATGCCATGGGTGATAGCGGAAAAATAATAATAAGTACAAATAATATCATTTTTCAAGAAAATGCTTCCATAGCTGGCTTGAATATTCCTTCTGGCAGTTATATAGAATTGTCGGTTTCCGATACGGGTAGCGGTATGGAAAAAGAACTGATACAGCACATCTTTGAACCATTTTTCACCACAAAGGAAGCAGGAAAAGGAACCGGATTGGGCCTTGCCGTTGTTCATGGAATTGTGAAAAATCACGACGGCTTTATTTACTGTGAAAGCACTCCGGACAAGGGAACGACTTTTAAAATTTTATTCCCAGCCACAACATCCGGAAAACTGCAACAAAAAGTTCAGGAAAAAACCGTGAAAATTCCCCGCGGCAAGGAAAAATTACTTGTCGTTGATGATGAAAAAAACATTTTAGAAACAGTCAAAGAAACATTGAGCTCTTACGGTTATAAAGTAATGATTGCTGAAAGCGCCGAGCAGGCGTTAGATGTTTATACCGCTCAAAAAGATAAAATCAAGTTAGTGCTTCTCGATTTAAATATGCCCGGCAAAGGCGGTAAAAAATGCCTTGTTGATTTGTTGGCCATTAATGAAAGGGCTAAAGTTTTAATGACCAGCGGCTATTCCACTTCCCAACAAATCGAAGATTTAACCAAAGCCGGAGCGGCGGGATTTATTAACAAACCATACCGCCCGGAAGATTTACTGCTCAGTGTTAGGAAAATTCTCGATACCTCATACTAGCAAGAAAATGGCTTAACACCCTTGCAAAGCAGCAGAGGTGTGTAGGTAAAACGTCTTGGATCAAATAAAAATTTATTCAAATCACTAGAAAATTGTTGATAACCGCCGGGATATGAATTTATTAATTTTTCAGCCTTTTTCGCTGCTATTTCTATTTTTTTACTCAAATTAAATTTATCTTTATCTTTAATTTCGCCAAAGATTAAATTATGCGCCATTAACTCCACATCTATTTTTTCAAAGCCACTATCATAAAGGAAAGAGTAGAGTTTTCGTCCCACAAATGTATCAAAATTGTATTTTTTATCCGCATAATTCATAATTTTCGGCAGTATTCTCGCCAGTGGAACGGGCAACTCGTAGTGATTTAAACAATTATAATCCAAATCGAGCAGACAGAGTAAACCTCCTGGCGCTACACTCATTTTTAAATTTTTGACAATATCAATAGCTTCTTTCCGGTAGTATTCCAGCAAAAACCTTACCCAAATAAAATCAAATTGCCCCAAATCTTTCATTGATTCGCGAAAGTCACCTAGATGAAATTCAATGCCTTTTTTTTTGCCGTAATTTTCTTTAGCAAAAAATATGCGTGTTTCGGAAAAATCAATGCCAACAACACAGCCATCGGGTTGAATCATTTCATAAAGAAGAGACGTTGTTTTCCCCGTACCACAACCCACATCCAGAACGCGCATACCGGGTTTGATTCCGCACCAGAGAGCCTGCTTGCGTAAAGCCTCCGGATCAGTTTTTATTTCGAGGCGAATAGTCTCTTCTTCGCTTTCCATAAAATATCGTGACGAATTCTTTAGATTGGACAACTTTGGCATGATTCGCTCCTTAGGAAATAATACAATATTATATCTTAGCCGTAAATTATCTGCTCTGCATCAAGAACCATATTGTTCTTCAATCCACTTCTGATATGTGCCGGTTTTAATATTGGCCACCCACATTTTTTGATTTAAATACCAGCTAATAGTTTTTCGCAAACCGGAACCAAACGATTCCTTTGGAGACCAACCCAATTCTCTGTTGAGCTTGGAAAAATCAATCGCATAACGCTTATCGTGTCCGGGGCGGTCTTTAACGAACGTGATCAGATCGCGCCGCGGTTTCCCATCGACTGGCGGTTTGATTTCATCCAGAATATCGCAAATCATTTGTACAATTAAAATATTTTCCATCTCGGAATTACCGCCGACATTGTAAGTTTGCCCGATTCTACCGGAATTCATAATTTGCCAGATAGCTTTGCAATGATCTTCAACATACAGCCAATCACGAACATTTTTCCCGTCGCCATAAACAGGCAATGTCTTTCCTTCCAAGGCATTGAGAATAACCAATGGAATGAGCTTTTCCGGAAACTGATAGGGGCCGTAATTATTAGAGCAATTGGAAATTGTCATGGGCAGTCCGAACGTTTTATAATAGGAGTGGACCAGATGGTCGGAAGCGGCCTTTGATGCCGAATACGGGCTATTGGGTCGATAGGGAGTATCTTCGTGAAATAAACCTTTGTCACCGAGGCTCCCGTAAACTTCATCGGTACTGACATGATGAAAGATTTTAAATTTATCGCCGCGAGATTTAGCTATTTCCAAAAGATTAAAAGTTCCAATAATATTTGTCTGAATAAAATTACCAGGTGTTTTTATAGAGCGGTCAACATGTGATTCAGCCGCAAAATGGCAAATTGCATCAATATCATATTTCAGAAATACATCTTCGAGTTTTGCGGCATCACAAATATCCACCCTTTGGAATATATATTTTGAAGCAAAGTCAGAGGCAATGTCCGCCAGATTTTTGGGATTGCCGGCATATGTTAGTTTGTCCACATTGATTATTCTGCCGGAATAATCTCTCCGTGCCATTAAATAGCGAATAAAATTACTGCCGATAAATCCGCAACCTCCCGTTACCAACAAATTCCTAAATCCGATCTTACTTTTGATTTTGGTCTTCATTTTTAAATAATATTCTTTCTTTTCATTGATGATTTTTTATATTGAATTTAATCTTGGTAATTCGACAACACAACATTCCGTCAAAAAAAATATTATTCGATTATATATTACAATTATAATAATTATTTATAAACTTTTACCCCACCCGGTTGGGATAACCGGTAATGGAGCGAATTTCTTCGTATAGAGGTTTCAATCGATTATACATTTGTTTGTAAACCCTCTTGTAAAGTTTATCGTATATATTATGCGTGTTCAAATTGGGCTCAAATAATTGGCCGATGCGCGTCATCTCTTGCACCGCTGTCTTAAAATCACGATGAAGTTTTAATCCTACTGCTGCATCGATTGCTGCGCCTAATCCGGATGTTTCATAGATATGCGGCCGCGCGGTAGTCAATCCGAAAATATCGGCGGTCAGCTGCATTGCTGCGTTGCTTTGCGAACCGCCACCGGAGACCCGCAATTCGGTTATTTCTATGCCGCTGCGTTTCTCCTCGCGCTCTTTTCCTTCGCGCAAAGCATAAGCCAAACCTTCCAATATCGCCCGGTATAGATGGGCGCGATTGTGTACATCACCAAAACCTATTATAGCACCTTTTGCTTCCGGTCCGGGAACTTTTATTCCTGGGGACCAATATGGTTGCAATATAAGACCCATTGATCCCGGCTGAACTTGATGCAATAATTCTTCAATTATTGTCTCGGTCTCTACGCCGCGTTCCTGAGCTATTTTTTGTTCCAGTTGAGCGAATTGCTCCTTGAACCAGCTGACCATCCAATAACCACGATAAATCTGAATTTCCAAACTATAAGCGTCGGGTACCGCCGAAGGATATGGCGGAATCAGGGGAATTGCTTCGATATATTTGTAATGCGTGGTGTTGATTGTGGCAGTCGTACCATAACTCAAACATCCGATATGCGGCTCTAGACATCCCGCACCTATCACTTCACAAGCTTTATCCGCGGCAGCAGCGATCAGCGGCAGACCCTCCGGTATGCCCGTCTCTTCCGCTGCTTTTTTGGTAATCTGACCCATTGTATCGGCCGGGGCAATAAGCTCGGGCAGCATTTCCGGTTCGATTTGAGTAACCTGCCATTTCCAATTCCAGGAAGATGCCCACTTTTTTTTCTTATAATCAAAAGGAACGTATCCTACCTGACAGCCCACGGAATCAACAAACCTTCCCGTCAAACAATATGTCAAATAGCCGGATAGAAAAAGATATTTGTATGTTTTACTCCATATTTCCGGTTGATGCAGTCTGATCCAATTACATTCAGCTTCAGCCTGCAAGTAAGCCACAGTCTCTGACATACGTGATACTTTAAAAGCCAGTCCCCAAAAACCGCCGACCGGCTTTAAACCGTTTGTTCGTCGCTGATCCAGCCAGACTATAGCCGGACGTAAAGGATTACCTTTTTTATCGACATTAATCATCGTGGCGCGTTGGGTGGTAATCGTGACTCCGGCAATAGCATCTTTTGATACTGATGTTTCCTTCCAGAGCTTTTGGCAAGCCTGACATAAAGACTTCCAGTAATAATCTGCGTCTTGTTCTGCCCAGCCGGGCTCGCGCGAAATATATGGTTCCAGAGGAATTCGCGCTTTATGAACTATATTACCCCGTAAATCGAAAATCAACGCTCTTACGGATTGTGTGCCATTATCGATTGCCAGGATTAAGTCTTTGGTCATAAATTACCGCTATAGTGCATTTTAGAAAAATAATTTATTTAAAAAAGACAGGGAACTTAAATATTACTTGAAGCAGAGCAGTGTCATTTTAAAACACTACTCTGCTTAAGGCGAAATAGAACGATTTTATAATTAAATGACTAATTATCGTTTAATTATTTTTTTCTTAATCGTTATCTCTTTTTTGCTTTCTTTGCCGGTTTCTTCTTGGCAACTTTTTTTGCTTTCGGTTTCTTTGTAGCTTTTTTCTTCATGACTTTCTTTACTGGTTTCTTCTTTGCTTTTGCTTTCATCAAGTAATGCCTCCTTTGTAAAACTGTATTCTTTAGGATTAAAAAACTGCAAATTCTTTTTTTCTGAGTTAATGTTACTTTATTTTCTTCATCTGGTCAACAAAAACTACGCATATTTTACAATTTATTTTATTTTTTTTATGCCGTATAAATTATTTTTAAACAATCATAAAAGCGCATGTAGCAACAAATCACAAAGTGATTTTATTTTTTATCCGGAAAAATATTAAATCTCTATTTTGAGGTATTCAAGAAATAATCCAGAAAATAATTTATTCAGTACTTAGATCATTTTAATAATCACGTACCTTGAATCCGACAGCGCTATAAAATAAAATTACAGCTACTCTGAATTATAGATATGTTCTTGCACCCATATATCTTTGGGAAAAGGATTTAGCAGAAAGGGAATCAATACGAATCTTTTTACCTCGTGAGGAAGCGTGAATGAATTCTCCATCTCCAATATAAACCCCGACGTGCGAAACCTTGTTCTTTCCTTTCGACGCAAAAAACACCAGATCGCCCTTTTGTAACTGGCGGATGTTAACCACCGGACTGCCGACTTCAAATTGTCTTGTTGATTTGCGGGGTAAATTCAATCCATTTAATTGATACACAGTCATGGTTAATCCACTGCAATCAAATCCTGTTTCGGAAGAAGTGCCGCCCCAAAGATAACGGACTCCGATAAAATCCTGGGCAGTTTTAACCAAAGCTTCTCGCAGGTAATTGCCACCGTAACGCTTTTGTCCGGCAACAGCGTAGTCTTCCGGCCGTACAATGTAAAATTCTTGAATGATTCCTGCTTCTTTAAGATTCTGCGCTTTTTGTCTGGCCATTTCTTTGGTGGGATAATTACCAAAACGAACCTTAAATAATCCATCGGCGTCCTTGAAATATGTGGAATCCAATCCCCGTGCTTTAAGCGTTTCCGTCAAACGAACTGCGTTTTCCACTTGGGCAAACGCACCGGCTTGAATGGTATAGCCCATAAGCTCCAATGATTTTTTTTGTGACACCGGTTCGACCGGTCTTACATGTGTGGTTCGGCTGGCACAGGATAAAATTAACAAAGATATTATAAAAAGAATAAATAATTTTTCCCGGTTATTTTTCATCGATTCATCATTCTTTGAATATTTTTTAAAGATTGATCTTCTGAATGATAGTTTACCAGAAAATAGATTTGCTGCATATTTATTTGTGAAACTCCAATTCCGAAAGCTAAGCGTATAACCTAAAGGTCACACGTCGGAATTGGCAAGTTGTAATGAGACCCAAGCTTCAGAAACAGAGTGCACTGAAGCTTGCAGGTCGAATTATCCCGCCGAAAGGCGGAGGGTATGATATAATACACCGCAGCTTGCTGCGTAATCGATTTCCAAAGCTTGCTTTGGGGCTCATACCCGTGGTTTTTTCCAGTATTTTTGAATGTATTTTTTTGCGTCTTCTTTAGTAGAAATTCTGCCTTCCAATTGTTCGTTTTCCAACGCCTGTAAAATTTGCCCGATGATTTTACCCGGAACAAAGCCAAGAGCAATCAAATCATTACCATTAAGCAAGCGCGGCGGGTTTAAATCTTCCGCCGCTAACAGCTGCAGCTGATCGCGGCAAAATTCATAATTGTCGAGCATCCCGTGGCTGGCCAGACAATCAAGCCGGTGCAACTCCAGATGCAAATCAAAATCAGGCATGCGCAAGAATCTTTTTAGCCGTCCCGGGCGCATTTTCTGTACATTCATAAAAACCATATGATAATGGATTAGATTAAGTACTGTTTCCCGATGAGCGCGCGAAAATCTCAATCGTCGCATTATATTATCAGCAATTTCTTCTCCACTTTGAACATGCCCGTAGAAGTGCACGCCATTTTCATCTTCAGTGCGCGTAATTGCTTTACCCGTGTCATGCAAAAGCGAAGCCCACGCCAGTAATATATTTACATTGGAATCTTCTTTGGGCAGTAACTCCAGCATCATTAATGTATGTTGCCAGACATCGCCTTCGGGATGAAAACGCGGCGGCTGTTCCACTTTTTGCAATCTATCTATTTCCGGTAAAATTTCCTTTAAAATCCCTGTTTGCGCCATTAATTCAAAACCGCGGCGCGCGCCTCCGCGCGTGAGAATTTTACCCAGTTCCTCCTGCAATCTTTCCGCGCTGATTTGTTTTATTTTCGCGGCATTTCTTTCTATTGAACTTTTCGTGTCCGGCTCGATTGTAAAATCCAAATTTGCGGCAAAACGAATGGTTCTCAGCATCCGCAAATAATCTTCATTAAAACGTTCTTCGGGATTGCCGACGGTTCGAATTATTTTTTTCTTAATATCCTTGCGGCCATCTACATAATCGATTATCTCGCCCGTCACCGGGTCCATCAATAGTCCGTTGACGGTAAAATCGCGACGGTAAACGTCTTCACGCGCTGTGGAAAAATGAATCTGGGAAGGCCTTCTTCCGTCTTCGTAAATATCATCACTGCGAAATGTTGCCACTTCATAAGGATGTCCTTCAACAATAACGGCCACAACGCCGAACTTTGCCCCTATTGCTGCGGTATGAGGAAACAGAGAGATTATTTGATCGGGAAGCGCGGAAGTTACAATATCGTAGTCGTCGGGAATCTTTCCCAAGAGCGAATCGCGCACACAACCGCCGACAAAATATGCTTCAAAACCAGCTTTTTTCAATTTGCCAAATATTTCATCAGCATTTTTGCGTTTATCAATTATCTTATTTTCCCGCGCAACGGACAAGGACACCTCCTTAAAAAAATGATTAGGCCGGCGTCAGCACCAGTAATTGCATGGACTGCATAAAAGTTTTTACCGCACGGCGGAAATTATTCATGTGCGGTGTCATCCCATGTTTTTTTAATGCTTCGAGACTTTCCCATCTTTCAATAATGGCGACTGTATCAGGACCAAGCTTTTTCTGAATGGGAATACCGGAATCCATATCTATATGCGGTCCGTATTCGATACAGCCGTCTTCTATGTGCACCAGGGGCATAATTTTATATACTTCTTCCAAATAATTTTTTCGCTTACCTTCTTTTAATGTCGCTACGGCAATTACACGAATCATTTGTATGCCTCCTTTTAATGACACTCGCTGAAAACAAACGGAGTTCCGTTTGAAGCGTAAGTGGAATTAATCCCGCCATAGGCGGAGGGTATCATAGATACCCGTGGTTAATGAGACTCAAATATTACCAATTATTTTTTACCTAACCTAATTGCGCAGAATTCGCCGCACATGGTGCAACCTTCATCTTGCGCGCTTTTGCTCTTTTCTAAGAGCGCGAGAGTTCTTTCCGGATCAATAGATAAATCAACTTGCCCTTGCCAATCAAAGTTTTTCCGGCACACTGACATTTTACGGTCTCTTTCACGCGCCCCCTGAACACCTTTGGCAATATCGGCAATATGTGCGGCGATACGCGCAGCAATAACGCCTTCGCGGACATCGGCCAGAGTAGGCAGACGCAAGTGTTCGGCTGGAGTGACATAGCACAAAAAATCTGCCCCGGCAGCTCCGGCAATAGCCCCGCCGATGGCGGAGGTAATGTGATCGTAACCAGGAGCAATATCAGTCGGCAGAGGCCCTAAAACATAAAACGGAGCGCCCTGACAAAGTTTTTTTTGCAGTTTAATATTGGCCTCAATATCAGTTATGGGAACATGGCCGGGTCCTTCAATCATCACCTGCACACCTGCGGCACGAGCTCGCTCGGCCAGTTTTCCCAGAATAATCAGCTCCTGCAATTGTCCTTGATCAGTGGCATCGGCAATCGCGCCCGGACGAAGCCCATCGCCCAGGCTCAATACCATGTCGTAACGATGCGCAATTTCCAGAAGCCTATCGTATTCCTCGTAAAGAGGATTTTCGTGATTGTTGCAATACATCCAATTCGCTGTCATGGAGCCGCCGCGGCTGACTATTCCCAGAACTCTCCCCTGCCCTTCCACAATCGCGACACTGTCTTTCGTCACTCCGCAGTGAACCGTAATAAAATCGACACCGTCTTTACCGTTTTCTTCGATTACGGCAAACATATCCTCCGCGGTCATCTCGGAAATCGCTTTCTTTTCCGCCAACATCTTTACCGCGGCCTGATAAATCGGCACCGTGCCTATGGCTACCGAAGACTTTTTCATAACTGCTTTTCTAATTTCGGCCAGGTTTCCTCCCGTAGAGAGATCCATCACGGCATCGGCTCCGGCTGCGGCTGCTATTTTTAACTTCTCTAATTCTAAATTCAAATCAGCGTGATCTTTCGATGTGCCGATATTGGCATTGACTTTAGTGCGCAAACCCTTTCCTATCGCCAGAGGCTTGATTGTCTTATGTTCTACATTGCGGCAGATGACAATAGTGCCTTCGACTATCTCCTGACGGATATATTCTGCGTCTACGCCTTCTTCAGCGGCGCAGATTTTCATTTCTTTCGTAATTAAGCCTTTGCGGGCTTTTTCTAATTGTGTCATTTGCTGCTCCTGGATTCCGGATCAAGTCCGGAATGACAATTATTTATTTAAACATTTTCCCCAAATATTAACCGGCCCGTGTCCTGCCCCTATTTTAAGCGAATTTTTTATCGCGTCAGTGACCAGCTTTTTCGCTTTTTCCGCCGCGGCAACAACTTTTACACCGCGGGCAATTTCTGCGGCCAGGGCTGAAGCGTAAGTACAGCCAGTACCATGAGTATCGTACGAATCAATCCAGGGAGCGAAAAACTCGTAATATTTCTTCCCGTCATAAAGAATATCAATGGCGCCTGATTGTTTAGCACCGGGAAGATGTCCTCCCTTAATCACAACATTCTTCGCGCCGAGACTATAAATTAAAGCCGCCGCTTTTTTCATCTCATCAACTGATTTAATCTTTGATCGTGTTAATCCCTCCGCTTCGGGTATGTTCGGCGTTACAACAAAAGCTAAAGGCAAAAGCTTTTTTACAAGCGCCTCCCGCGCTTTATCCTGCATTAAAGAACACCCGCCTTTGGCAATCATCACCGGATCAACTACAACTCTGCCTATATTATACTCCTTAATCTTCTTTACAACTACCTGAACAACTCCGGCTGTCAGAAGCATTCCGGTTTTTACCGCATCCGCGTCAATATCGCTCAACACCGATTCCAACTGCTGGGCGACAAACTTCGGTGAAACCGGATAAATATCCTGAACCCCCCGCGTATTCTGCGCCGTAATCGCCGTGATAATGCTCATCCCATAACAGCCGCAGGCGTTGATAGCTTTCAAATCCGCCTGAATCCCTGCACCACCGCTGGAATCGGAACCGCCAATACATAATACTTTAACCGGCTTCATAAATTAAAGCGCCTCCGGGAAAATACCTTTTTGCCAATAACGAATCACTAGAAGATTTCCAGCTCTCACACTGATTTTGGCGTGAGCTTTATTAATAATGTTACTGACTCCCAGCGACTCACCCATAGTCAATACTGCACCTTTAAGAGGATAAACAAAACCACTGAGAGATAAACCTTCGACTTGGGGACTAAAGGCAAAAAGAGAAACAGTAACGCCCTTGGCGTCAACAAAAGAGGCTTTCTTATCAACGATAAAAGCCTCACAGTATTCATCGATCAGATAAGTTTTAATTCCTGCTTTTTGTCCTTTACGAAGTAAAAATATATTAGCCAGAGTATGATCGATTCTTCCGCCCAGCGCTCCCCAGATATAAATGGCCGTTGGCTTCAAATTCAAAGCGTAATCAAGAGCCAGTTCGGTATCGGTGAAGTCTTTATTGGCCGGATATTTGATAATCTTGACACCCTGTGTGGAGTAACTTATCAGTTGAGCAGGCTCAATAGAATCCATATCGCCGATAATCACATCTGGCTTAATTCCTAATTGTTGCAAATGACGCACCCCGCCATCGCAGGTAATGATCAGAGCGGCTCCTATTTCCGCTATCTTTTTCTTAAAAAATATTGGATCGCCGAAGCGGCCACCGCTTATTATGATTACATTCTCAGTCATAATCTTTATCTATACTCATTCCTGCAAATACAATGTTTAGTGACCAACCGCGGGATAGTTCGTCTAACCAATTCCGCTACGCTACGCTTGCGTAATTGGAGTCTCACTACCGCCACTGATTATAATTACATTCTCAGTCATAATTTTTATCTATACTCGTTCCCGCAAATACAATGTTTAGTGACCAACCGCGGGATAGTTCGTCTAACCAATTCCGCTACGCTACGCTTGCGTAATTGGAGTCTCACTACCGCCGCTGA
>DLME01000248.1 GCA_002479215.1 Syntrophaceae bacterium UBA7544 | reverse complement strand
CTATCCAGCTGAGCCATGGGCGCGTGATATATTATAAAATTTTTCGGCAGCCATATAATACTTAACTGCCACTCCGGCAATCAAAGCCACAGGAAACTCACAATTAAACTGGCGGAGAGAGCGGGATTTGAACCCGCGGTACACCTTTTACGGGCGTACAATCGCTTAGCAGGCGATCGCTTTCGGCCACTCAGCCATCTCTCCGCTTTTTTATCCGGCCAATATTTTTAAAATAAGGCGTCCGATTAAATTTTCTGGACGCGTTTTACAATTTACTGGCGGAGGGAGCAGGATTCGAACCCGCGAACCTTTCGGTCAACGGTTTTCAAGACCGCCGCCTTCGACCTCTCGGCCATCCCTCCTTGCATAATAATATTTTGAATGCACTATAATATATTATTGTTATGGTGCGCGATCCTATCAACACCTCTCATATAAGGCTGTAATACCTGGGGAATCAAAACAGAACCGTCCGCCTGTTGATAATTCTCCAAAATCGCCACCACAGTTCTACCCACGGCCAGTCCCGAACCGTTTAATGTGTGAACAAATTCCACCTTGCCACTTTCTTCCCGGCGGAAACGGATCGATGCCCGGCGCGCCTGATAATCTTCAAAGTTACTGCAGGAAGAAATTTCAAGATACACATTTTGCCCCGGCATCCAGGCCTCCAAATCATAGGTTTTAGCGGATGAAAACCCCAAATCCGCAGAGCAAAGAGTCACTGTACGATGATGAATTCCCAATCTCTTGAGCACCTCTTCCGCATTGACGGTTAATTTTTCCAGTTCATCATAAGAATCTTCCGGCCTGGTAAACTTGACCATTTCCACCTTGTTAAACTGATGCTGGCGAATCAATCCCCGCGTATCCTTGCCGTAAGAGCCGGCCTCCGAGCGAAAACAAGGCGAATAGGCAACGTAATGAATCGGCAGTTTGTTTTCCTCCAGTATTTCATCACGGAAAATATTCGTGACAGGGACTTCCGCGGTCGGAATCAAGAAATAGTCCATCCCTTCAATTTTAAAAAGATCTTCGGCAAATTTCGGCAACTGGCCGGTGCCGGTCATACTTTCCCGGTTAACCATGAATGGAGTCAACACTTCGGTATAACCGTGCTCGCCTGTATGTAAATCGAGCATGAAATTGACCAAAGCCCGCTCCAACGCGGCAGCTAATCCTCGATATAAAGTGAAACGCGCTCCAGCTATTTTTGCTCCGCGGGCAAAATCCAAAATATTCAGACTCTCCCCGATATCCCAGTGAGCTTTCGGCTCAAAAGCAAAAGCCGGCTTTTTCCCCCAACTGCGCAGGATAGGATTGTCTTCCGAGCCCTGGCCAATGGGCACCGATTCATGCTGAATATTGGGAATCATCAGTGAAAAATTATTGAGCTCTTCTTCGGTGGTTCTTAAGCTCTCATCAAGTTCCTTGATTTTTGCCGAAACCTCGCTCATCTTGGCAATCAAAGCGGTGGCATCGGATTTATTTTTTTTGAGTTCGCCGATTTTTTTGGAAGCATCATTGCGCTCGTTGCGCAGTGTTTCTACTGCCAGTAAAATATCTCTTCTTTTTGTATCCAAACCTAAGAAACGGTCAAAATCAATGGCCTGGCCTCTTTGATTCATTTTTTGATTGACAAACTCGATGTTTTGCCTTAAATACCTAATATCCAACATGATATTTCCTATAAATAAAAGCGGTGACATTCGTCTAAAAGACGAAGACCACTATCACTTTGAGCTTATGAAGTCAATAATTTTGTCCGCTAAATCAATACTGTTGACGGGTAAACCTTTTTTTCAGCAGTCTGATGATGCCATAAATCTCCGGGCTTTTTAAAAGATATGCGCAGATAAAAAATGCAGACCCGCCCATGGCAACCGAAACAATAAGGTAAATCAGCCGCTCGTTAAAGTGCGCTTCCGTACTCCAGGGCAGGAAGAAATAAACCAGTATCAGTGCTGCGAGCATAACTAATGAAGAAATGATTATTTTGACGATGGATGAATAAAAGCCACGGTCTAAAAATGTCCCGATTTTTTTCTTTAAAACAACAAATAGAATTATAACATTAACCGTTGCCGCCAGCGAATTAGCCAGGGCGAGACCGTTATGCTTTAAAGGGTGCATTAAAACCAGGCTGGCCGCTAAATTGACTATAAATGTGATTATAGCGGCCTTCATCGGCCATTTAGAATCCTGCAATGAGAAAAAAATGGGGACGATTACGCGAATAACGGAAAACGCCCACAAACCCAAAGCATAACAAAACAATGCTTGGGAGGTTAGTGTTGCTGCTTTTTCATCAAAGGCGCCCCGTTGAAACAAAACGGAGATAATAGGTAAATGAAGAGCCATTAACGCAATCATGGCGGGAATTGTAACGAAAAGCATCAACCGCAGGGAAAAAGATAAGCTTGATTTTAATTCCTCTAGATTTTCGTTGGCAACATGCCTGGAAAAACTGGGCAGAGTCGCTGTGCCAATGGCTACGGCAAAAATCCCCAGGGGCAGTTCCATAACACGATCGGCGTAGTAGAGATAGGAAACACTTCCTTTGGGTAAAAATGAGGCAAGAATTGTCCCCACGAACACATTAATTGTGTTTACCGCAGCAGCTAAAATAGCCGGCAGCATCAATGCGGTGATTTGTTTAATTCCGGGATGATGTAAGTTTACTCGAAATTTAAATTTTACTCCGAACTTTACTAGAAACGGCCATTGCATTGCCAATTGCAGCACGCCGCCGATCATCACACCTATAGCCAGCGCCGTAATGGGCTGCGCAAAAAAGCCGCGGAGACACAATGCGGCTATAATCATGGAGATGTTTAAAACCACAGGCGAAAGCGCGGGAGCGGCAAAATGCCGGAAAGAATTTAGAATGCCCATGCATAAAGCCACCAGAGACATAAAGAAAATGTAGGGAAACATCAGGCGATTCAAGAAAACCGCCAGGGCGAATTGATCAGGTGTGTTTAGGAAACCCGGTGCATTCAAAGCAACTATCAGCGGTGAAAATAAAACACCAAGCATGGAAATAATCACTAAAACTATAGACAATAAGGTAAAGGCGACATTGGCCAATTCCAGAGCTTCTTGCTTTGATTTTTTATGGAGATATTCAGTAAACACGGGAATAAAAGAAACGGTAAGCGATCCTTCGCCAATCAATCTTCTTAAAAGATTGGGGATACGAAAAGCGACTAAAAAAGCATCATAGATCCAACCGGCACCGAAAATAGCGGCAATAACAATATCGCGAATAAGGCCGAATATCCGGCTCAGCATTGTGGATATCCCCACAATTCCCGCGGCTTTGGCTACATGTGAATTTTCTGAATTATTTTCCAGTTCCATAATGTTTGGATATGCTACTTCTGTAAAAGCAGGGCAATTTTTATTTGATCATACACTGACAATAAATTCTGTGGAAGAAAAATATTACAAAAAATCATTTAAACATTTTAACATGATTTGGAACTAAAAAATATTACTTAAAACAAATAAAGCTAAATAATAAAAGGCGGCTCTGAGAACAGAACCGCCTTTTAAAATTCAAAGGACTAACTTATGTTTATTTAACCACCAGCTTGAATTTTCCTCAACTGAGCAGGAGTCTTGTATGCTTTGGGATTAATATATTTCTGCATTGCCTTTACATTTTCCGGACAGGATTCACTTAGAAAAACCATTTTCCCGTTCTCTTGATATTGAAAAATCGCCCAAAAGGCATACCCTGGATATGACTTGTAGGGGTTATTTGGCTCAACGTGCATAGTAGAGTGATAGAACGGTTTGACCTTCTGGGTCTGGTATTTCATCTTTCCCAGGGAATAGGGTGTCGTGACCTCTTCCATTCCCTTGATCAGCATTTTGATATTGTCCGTTTCCTTGGCGTATTCGATCGCATTTTTCATATGCAGGATATCGGCATAAGCATAGTGCACGTGCTGCTGCATGGGGATATTCCGGTCATGAGCCTTCTTCACGAGGGGAATCGTATAAGGTGTCAGGGCAATAGTGTCGAGGTCGTAATAGCTCGAAATCACCCCTAGGGCTTTTCCACCGGTCATCCTCCAGAAATCATGGGTCTGCGAAACGCCACCGTACAGATGGACGGCAATATCTTTTGCGGCGGAATCAGCCCACTGTTTTGTAAATGACTCCGTATCTGTGAACCAGGAACTGCAATAGAAGATTACATCGGCTTTAGCCTCGGCAATCTGTTGGAGTATCGGGAAATAAAGAGTCCCTCGAGGTTTCACTGCCTTGCTGTAAACAACTTCTATACCGCTATCCTTAGCCATTTTCTCCCACGTCGGCAAATTGATGTAATCGATTCCTTTGCGCCATTCTGTCGTCCAGGCTAGATCTTCCCATAGAATGGCGAGCCTCTTTGCCTTCATTACCTTCGGATAGAGGTATGTAAAGTAGTATTTCATGGGTGCATAGTGAGCAGGTTCCGGATCATAATCCCGGAAGCAGTGGTCGTATTTGGGAGCCTGGTCAATGATGCGCGCCGTCAATTCCGAACCCATCGGACCGTTGAAAATCAGAATGTGGGGATATTCTTTGAAAAGCACCCCTGAGGCCTCTTGAATGGCCAGGCAGATCTCCGAACGCCCTTCTACGGAAACGAATGTTGCCTTGTCCTCAATGATCAGCTTTCTGAACGCCTCAACGGACAGCGATGTGTCGCCCTTGCCGTCCT
>DLME01000168.1 GCA_002479215.1 Syntrophaceae bacterium UBA7544 | reverse complement strand
AAAGACTTAGCCAATGCACAAAAAGCCCTGGACAATGTCCAAAAGGAATTGAAAAGGGAAATCACTCTTGTTCAGAAAATGTTTCTGAACAGTATAAATATGATCAACTCCTATCAGGAGGGTAAAAAAAGAGACATTTCGTATATCGAAATGGTAGTTAATAATTTACGTACACAAGTAGTTAAATTCCTGTGGAAAATATCAGCTCAACATCTCTCAGAACAACTCTCGAAAAAACTTTTTGCTTTTACGGCAATAGCTGCAGATATTGAAAGTATCGGCAACCATGTAGTGTTGATAACCGAGTTAGCTGCTGAAAAAGCCGGGAAAAAAATCGAGTATAGCGAATGCGGTGAAAATGAATTACGAGAGATAATATTTTTAGTAAACCAGAATCTTAATGATTCAGTGTTTTTGATTGAAGTATCGGACTATGAAAAAATTAACGGTATTATTAAACGAGAGGAGGAAATAGATATTAAGGTTAAGGAAGCGCGGGATAATCACCTAGTAAGATTTCATAACCGTCTTTGCCAAGCTGAGGCCGGGCCGATTTTTGTGGAAATGCTCATTCATTTAGAGCGCATTTCGGATCATTGCGAAAATATTGCTGAATATATATTAGATATTTAAAAATACGTATAATAAATATTGCTCTGAATAATAATATATCATATACTCAATAACAATTTAAAAAATTCCGTCCCTCTGCTCTAACATGCTCTTTAAGGAGACATTAGATGAATAAAAGAATGAATGCTTTGAAGTTTGCCCTGGAAAATGAACAAAAAGAGCGCGAATTTTACCTGGCGAATGCCCGCAGAACTAAAAATATGGCGGGTAAAAATATGTTCAAGCAAATTGCCGATGAGGAAAAGGAACATTACGAAGTCTTAAAAAAGTTGCATGAAAAATGGCAGCAGCAAAAAAAATGGCCGGCAACGGTTCCGCTGAAGGTAAAGAAATCTTTAGTCGGCAGTATATTAAAATCTATGTCGGGTAAAAAGGCGGCTCGTATTGCCGGAAATGAAGACGACCTCAAGGCCATTCGCACAGCGATTGATTTTGAAGCAAGGGGTGTTGCTCTTTATACAAAATTGGAGAAGGAAAGCACCGATTCCAAAGAGAAAGGCTTCTTTAATTTGATAGCCTGTGTTGAACGTGATCATCTTCTTTCTTTGCGCGATACCGAAGAATTTCTGACTGATCCGGCCACATGGTATCAAAATATGGAAAAACCCATGTTGGATGGCGCTTGATATAGACGCCCGTCCTTTAGTGCTCGCCGATAATTGTATTGATATTACCTGCGGCCAGTTGTTCTAATTTGTAACTCAGTTCCGTCCAGATAATATAGCAATGCTCCAATTCTGAAGTAATATCTTTTAATTCTATGTTTAGTTTCTTTATTTTGGATGAATCTTTGTGTGTTTGGGGATCACATAAGACGTATTCGTGTTCGGCTTTTCTGGCTTCCAGCGACTGAATCTTTTCTTCTGTTGCGGCAAGTTCTTTTTTCCAAAAACTTTTAATTTTGGAAAGTTTGTTTCTCTCCTGGGCTTCCAACCTCTTTTTCTCTTTATTTTTAAACGCCTGTTCTTGATTCGGTTGGTGTGTAGTCTGCTCGTTTTTGAGCTGTGCGCTTGCCTGGCTGCGTTTTTCGATAAAATATGTGTAATTACCATGGTAGTCGTTGATTGATCCGTCCTTTAGTTCAAAAACTTTATTGACCAGATGATCCAGGAAATAGCGGTCATGCGAAACGATGGCGATAGTGCCGTGGTAGTTGATCAGCGCGTTTTGAAAAATATCTTTAGTCTTTAGATCAAGATGGTTGGTCGGTTCATCAAGGATCAGAAAATTTGTATCGAGAAGCATAATTTTTAAAAGAGCAAGGCGCGATTTTTCGCCGCCGGAAAGGACGGAAACTGGTTTAAAAATATCATCTCCCGAAAAAAGAAAAGCGCCCAGAAGGTTACGTTTTTCCTGATCGGAGGCATGGGTAGGGACAGAATTTACTTCTTCCCAGATTGTCTTTTCGTAGTTTAAGTTCTCCGAGCTTTCCTGAGAAAAGAAAGCCATGTTTACGCCTTCACCAAACTTTACAAATCCTGAAGCAGGTTGCTCCGATAAGCTTAACAAGCGGGATAATGTTGATTTGCCGGAGCCGTTGACACCAACAAAAGCCACCTTATCACCGCGGAATAAAGTAAAATTTAGATTGCCAAACACATTTAAGCTGCCGTAGTTATGCCCCAGATCAATTGCCTTGACTACTTCTTTAGCGCTTTTTTTACCTGCGGGAAATTTCATGGTTACGCTTTTAGTTTTTGCTTCGAGCGTTACTGCGGAAAATTTCTCCAGCATTTTAATGCGGCTTTGTACTTGAGAAGCTTTGGTTGCTTTGTAACGGAAGCGTTCCACAAATTCTTCAATTTTTTTAATGTGTGCTTTTTGCAGTTCCAGCTCTTTTTTCAAAACAGCGTGACGTCTTTCCTTCTCGTTCAGATAATAGGAATAATTCCCTTTGTATATGTGAATCCGGCAAGAGGAAAGCTCTGCAATTTGTGAGGCGATCTTATCGAGAAAAAAACGGTCATGAGAGACGACGATGATTGTCCCCCTGTAGTCTTTAAGATAACTCTCCAGCCATTCCATACTTTCGGTGTCCAGATGGTTGGTCGGCTCATCCAAAAGCATGATGTCTGGTCGCGCCAGAAGAATCGATGTAAGCAGGATACGCATTTTCCAGCCGCCGGAGAATAGATCACAATTCTGTGAAAAATCACTTTCTTTAAAACCAAAGCCTTTGAGTACCTGTTTGGCTCTGGCTTCAAAAGCATAGCCATCGAGCGCGGCAAAGTGTGCCGTTGCATCCGAGTAGTTTTGGGAGATTTTTTTATATTCAGGAGTATTTTGTCTGGCCTGAGAGATTTGGCGCTCCAGATCTCTTATGGATTCTTCGAGGGCGGTGATGCCACTTTTCTTTTTGAGGAATTTGATCAGGGGTACAGATTCAAGTTCCACGAGGTCTTGCGGCAGATAGCCGAGGGTCTTTTGTTTCCTATTGGGAATATCGATTGCGCCTGAGTCGAGATGAACTTGCTCAAGTATTGCTCGAAATAGAGTCGTTTTACCCGTGCCGTTATCGCCGACCAGGCCGATCCGGCTTTTGGGATGAATTGTCCAGTTGATATTATCGAACAGCTTTTTATCCAGAAAAGACAGGTTGATATTGCGTAAGTAGATCACAAAATGCCCTCCACGAACCTGCGGCTATATAGGTAAAATCCGTGGAGTTGTCAATTCGGAATTATTTTATGAATGATATGTAGGATGGCCTCTGAATAAGTGGTGGGAAAAATAAGAAGAGGGGAGCGCGGCTCCATTACATCTACAAAGGGTAAGTGATGAAAAGTTGTCGGGTCTGAGCATTACGAATAAAAAGGGGATTACCGTATTTCTTACCTGCAGGCGTGTAACGACATCGAAACACTTGGCAGGTGTAGAAAAAATAATGCGGCAATAGGTTCTATTTTTCCAGTATGTCCGGTGGTAGCCATAGCCCCTCGCTATTTGGCTGATAGCCATCAAGCCATGAAAATAGGTCCCTTTTGTCCTTGACTTCAAGGCCTTTTGCTCGCCACTCATCGCGGCTGAACTTCCGTGTGTCTGCAGCACCGCCAAGAGCCATAATCCACGCCTGGTGCCAACCGAACTTCTCACGTTCACTGACCATCGCTCCTAGGACTTGATTGAATACCTCAACTCCAATCCGATCTTTCCATCTTTTCGCCTCGATAAATATCTTGATAGGAGTTGCCCCGTCTGGCAGAAAGTGACCGGCTAAGATGTCAGCTGATGTTTCATACCTGCGGCCAACCAACTTTACCTCTTTCCATCCCATTCCAGCCAGTAGCTCGGCAACTATTTCTTCAAACACGCGTGCTGGCACTTTTGTTATATCTTCATGCTCATGTTTGAGATGAAGCATAAGATCTGGAGACACCTGCTTGATACTCGCTAACGGTTGTATCAGCGAGATTCTTGGGGCCAATAACACACTCAACAATCTTCGAACTTTTGATTGGTCTTCCCGTCCTGGATCCCAAATGCCCAATCGCAGTCTCATGACCTTCTCTTCTCTTGGTGTGAGTAAGGTGAGAACCTTATGGGTACTGGAGATATCGGCAAACAGTACCTCCTTCATTTTTTCAAGTTCTTCATCTCGATTCATCTCAGATATACCTTATAATGGAGCGAAACTAAGCGAATTCCTCATACTACGGAATTATTAGTGATGAAAATCTACACCTTTGTGCAAGTCATGTCAAACGTTGGCTTCAGGAAGAAGTGTTTGCTGAAAATGTCTAGAAGGTGAATTATCCCGACACGCTGCGCTATCGGGATAGTTCGACTTACAGGTCACAGTTCACTACGTTTCTGCAACCTGAGTCTCACTATTTCTTTTTCCGGAATATAATTTTTAATGGCACACTGTCAAAGCCGAAAGTTTCACGGATTTGATTCATCAAGTAACGCTCGTAGGAAAAATGGATACCTTTGGTGTTGCTGACAAAAAAGACGAAAGTAGGCGGTTTGACATCAGTCTGTGTGGCATAAGAAATATGCATCTGACGGTTGGCATAACGCGCCATAGAGTTTTTCTGCACAGATTTTTCCACCAGATCATTTAATGAAGATGTGCCGATTCTCTTTGTATACTGGCTATAAACTGAGTCGATCAGATCAAAAATCTTTGGCGCCCGCTGCCCTGTAACTGCTGAGATAAAAATAATGGGTGCAAAGTCCATGAATTTGATTTTATCCTTAATATCGTCGACAAATTTCCCCACGGTGGAGTTATCCTTTTCAATCTTATCCCATTTGTTAACTACGATGATGCAGGCTTTGCCGCGCTCATAGGCGAGCCCGATAATCTTTGTGTCCTGCTCGGTCAGCCCCTCTTCGGCATCAATCAAAACAAGGGCGATATCACAGCGATTGATTGATTTGAGTGCCTGAACGACGCTATATTTTTCCAAAGTCAAGCTGATTTTGCTTTTCTTGCGGATTCCCGCTGTGTCGATCAGCAGATAACTTTTGCCGCGCACCTTTACGATCATATCAATGGCATCTCTTGTTGTGCCTGGGATCGGATTGGTAATGCTTCTTTCCTTGCCGAGGATGCGGTTGACGAGTGAGGATTTGCCGACGTTGGGTTTGCCGACAATGGCAATTTTCATTTGATCGTCTTGCTTATCCTTGGCGTCTGTTATTGAGGCGAAATTATGTGTAACAGTAACCAATAGTTCATCAACGCCCAAACCATGCTGTGCTGAGATTGGATAGAAGTGGTCGATCCCGAGCTTATAAAATTCACCCAGCATTTCTTTGTGGCGGTCTCCATCTATTTTATTGGCAACGTAAAAAACATTCTTATCTTTACCGCGCAGTTGCTTAGCGATTTCAATGTCTGAGGGTGTCAGCCCATCTTTTCCATCCATTAGAAAGATGATGACATCTGCTTCTTCGATGGCCAGATTGGTCTGCTCGCGCATTTGCACGAGGATTCTTTCTTCCGAGGCTGGTTCAAATCCACCGGTGTCAATGAGCGTAAAATCTTTATCGTCCCAGACGCAGTCCATATAGTTACGGTCGCGCGTAGCGCCCGGCTCGTCAATAACTATAGCTTTTTGCCTTCCGGCAATTCTATTAAAAAGAGTCGATTTGCCGACATTGGGCCTGCCGACGATGGCGATTAGGGGTTTTGCTTGCATTTAATTTATTATATATCCTCATTTTTTTATACCTGCGGGATTTACGCGGCATCAGCCGGGCAGAATGAACATTACAAATGGTAATCAATTTAGCGTTTCAATATGCCCAATTCTTGCAACATTTTGTCTGAGCTTGTCCAGTTTTTCATTACCCGCACGTAAAGTTCCAGGAAAACCCTGGCGTTAAAAAATTTTTCCATTTCCAATCTGGCTGACGTGCCGATTTTTTTTAGTGTCGCACCTTTTTTCCCAATAATGATTGCTTTCTGTGATTCTTTCTCCATAGTAATTGTGGCGCTGATGCTGATTAGATTTTTCCCTTCATCTTCCTTGAATACATCAACGATAACGGCGCTCGCGTAAGGAATTTCTTGTTTAGTTAAAAACAATATCTTACCGCGGATTAATTCGGCAGCAATAAATCTTTCGGTAGAGTCGGTGGCAATATCATCAGGGAAATATTGCGGTCCTTCCGGCAGGATTATCTTTATAGCTTCCAATAAATCATCAACGCCATCTCCTTTTAATGCCGAAATCGGAAAAATATCCCGGTAATTGTAAAGAGTGCGGAATTTATCAATCAGCGGCAGGAGATATTTTTTTTCGATAAGATCGATTTTATTTATGACCAAAAAAACGGGAACTTGAATTTGCGCCAGGTATTCAATTAAAAAAAGGTCATGGTGATGAACGTCGGCATCGGCTTGGATAAGCATCAGCAAAATGTCCGAATCATGGATGGTATCTTGTGCCGTTTGCACCATTGCCCGATTCAGCGGTGTTTTTGGTCTGTGCATGCCGGGAGTATCCAAAAAAATAAGCTGGGAATCAGATAAATTTTTAATGCCGGTAATTTTGTTTCTTGTTGTCTGCGGCTTATCCGCGACGATGGAAATATTATCACCGATAATAGCATTGAACAGTGTTGATTTACCCACATTGGGACTGCCAATAATACCTATAAAACCTGATTTAAACACTCTGATATAATTCTCCTTTAAGACACTTTGTTTATAATATTCCCGAAATGCTGGTGGAGACATGTTTTCCTTTGTCGTCAGCTACTGAAATTACACCGGGTTTTTGCCGGGTAAGTGATTCTATAACTATCTTTGTCCGGGGATAAAGGTTTTTTATTGCGGATATATTAGCATTCTTCAAGCCGCGAAAACTGGAAATATCATGATCAGACAAGTGGAAGCGAATCTCCGGAGTTTCATGAGGAATATTATCCAATAGTTTGATTGTGCGATTGTAAAAAACAGAAGAAAGAACAAGGCTGCCCAGGGAAGGATGAATAGGCCCAGCCAATACGCCGTTATCATTTTCCATCTCCTTAGTCAAATGCAGGCCAATTCTGATGATGCGGATTCCTGCCGCGGATAGCTTTTCCCAAGCAAGGCAGCTTAATTCTACGGCGTGAGAAAGTTCCAGCGGGTGATATATTCCCTGGAAGAATTTTTCCGCAAGAATAGTGCCGCTAAAAACGATAACAGGATGAATGCGCACCATATCAGGTTTTAGCTCAATTGTCTTATCAAGGGAATAAGTAAATCCTTCCTTTGTATCTTTTGGTAAGCCGACCATTAAATGCAAAGAGGTTTGAAAATCGTAATCTTTTAAAAGCATCATCGCGTCTGATATAACAGCGGCATTGTGTCCTCTCTGCGAAAATTTCAGCACCTCATCGATGAATGATTGTGCTCCAATTTCTACCGTAGTAACGCCATTCTCTTTAAGGAGAATCAATTTATCGCCGGTGATATAGTCCGGCCGTGTCGAAATTCTAACGGAGTTAACAAGACCGGCCTGAATATATGAATTAGCCCACCAAAGAAGTTCCTTTTGATAAGCGGGGTCAAGTCCCGTGAAATTTCCGCCATAGAAAGCGATTTCCACTTTTCTTGTTTTATCTTTATTCCATTTCAGATAAGATTCGACTTCGGTTTTAAAAATATTTTTTGTAAGTTCCTGTGGATAGTTTCCGGCGGAAATTTTTTGATTGCAAAAAATACATTGATGCGGGCAGCCTTTGTTCATAATGAAAACAGGAATAATCAGTGGTTTGCCGTTATTCTTAGCTTTACGATTATCTATTTTCATCTTGCAATACTTCCCATGCTTTTTGAGCCGCTTGTTTTTCAGCATCTTTTTTGTTTTTACCGCTGCCGATTTGCGTTATTTTATCCGCAATTGTTATCTTGACTTCGAAAGTTATCGCATGCTCTGGTCCATGAGAATCAATAAGTGTATAAATAGGCGTTATTTTATATCTTTTCTGACAAAATTCCTGTAGAGCGGTTTTATAATCAAAATATTTAAAGGTTATGCTATCGTCTTTCAACAAAGGTTCAATTAATTTATTTACGGCATTTTCAGCTTTGTTAAAATTGGAATCGAGATATACGCTGGCAATAACTGCTTCTAGCGCATTAGCCAAAAGGGAATCCTTGGCGCGGCCGCCGGAATTTTCTTCTCCATGCCCGAGTAAAAGGCAATCCCCGATTTTTAAATCCTGTGCTATCCGGGCTAAGAGTTTTTCGTTGACCAAAGCCGCGCGGATTTTGGAAAGAGCGCCTTCGGAAAAATCGCCATATTTTTTGATTAGCAGGTTACTCACGCAAAGCCCCAAAACGGCGTCGCCCAGAAACTCGAATCTTTCATTATCGGAAACGGAAAGGTGCGGATTTTCGTTGACATAAGAACGGTGGGTAAGGGCGATCGAAAGAAGAGAAATATCGTGAAAACGATATTTAAGCTTTTTTCCTAAAGCATTTAAAATATCCAGCCTGTTTTTATCCAGGGACGATTTTCCCATAAAGTTTTCCATCGTGATATTTTTCCGCGCAAATCTTTACGACCCTGCCCCCGACGGAAGAATCGTTGTTTTCCAGTAAAACCGGCAAATAATTGTTCGAAAAACCTTTCCTTAAACCTGTTCTTTTATCTTTTCCTTTTTCCACCAGCACATCAAGCTTTTTCCCCAGGAAGCGCAAAGAAAATTCTTCCCTCTTTTTTGAACTCAGGTTTCTGAGAATTGAGGCGCGTTCCTTTTTTGCCTTTTCCGGCACTTTAGGATAAAGTTTTTGCGCCGTTGTTCCCGGTCTTTCGGAATAAGGAAAAACATGCAGATAAGCAACCGGCAAATCCTGCAGTAATTTTAAAGTATTATTAAATTCAGCATCGCCTTCTCCGGGAAAGCCGACCATAACATCAACGCCAATGGCTAAATCACTTAAAGCTATGGAGATTTTTTCTATAAGCATCCGGTAAAAGTAAGAATCATAATTTCGTTTCATCATCTGGAGAATTTTATCATCGCCGCTTTGCAGGGGAATATGTAAATGCGGACAAAGAATATCCTCTTTATTCAAAAGTTGCAACAACTCGTCAGTGATCTCACCGGGCTCTATGGAACTCAAACGCAACCTCACGTCTTTGCGGCAATTTATTATTTGACGCAAAATACCGGTAAGGTTAGCGGGAGGATTAAGATCATATCCATAAGCTCCTAAATGAATACCGGTAAGCACAATTTCCCTGTAACCATTTTGCACAAATTTAGTCACTGCTTCCAAAATATTTTTTGGAGGCAAGCTGCGGCTTTTTCCGCGGGCGAAAGGAACAATACAATAACTGCAGAAGGAATTACAACCATCTTGAATTTTTAGAAAAGCTCGTGTTCGCCCGGAAAATTTGGTAAGCGGCATTTCGCAGAAAGTCTTTTGCTGAAAAATATCATCAGAGAAAGTTCCTTTTGAATTAATGGCGCCCTTCTGAAGAAGGGCGGGAATGATATGTTTCTGATCATTGCCTATGACAAGATTTACTCCATTGAGAGCGGCGATCTCTGCGGCGGCAACCTGGGCATAACAACCGGTGACGATAATTTTTGCCTGCGGATTGGTACGCTTAGCCCGCCGGATCAACTGGCGGGCTTGAAAATCGGAAAAAGCCGTCACTGTGCAGGTATTGATAATGTAAATGTCGGCCGGAGATCTGAAAGAAACCAAAGAAAAGCCTTTCTTGCCTAAGTCTTCGGCCAGTGCCGTCGATTCATATTGATTGACTTTGCAGCCCAGGGTAGTCAGCGCTACTTTTTCTTTATTCGATTTCATGTCTAATCAATACTCCAGTTAAAATTAATAGTCTTTGGCCGGTACTGGTAATATAAATAATCATGCCTTTGATAAACATTTGAATTGTCTTGAAAAAATCATTGATATTTTGGTAAAATCTAGTCAGAAGGGCAGGGTTTGTCAAGTTTAAATAATAATGGATTTCATAATAAAAATAAGATAAATTTATGTAAATGGGGAGGAGTTTTTAAATTATGGATGCAATAGCAGGTTATATAGCCGAACACCCGGCAATGCTTATAATGATTATTGTTTTTGTTATCATATTTATCCTATATTTTATTTTCAAAAAATTAGTCAAATTAACTTTGGTTGTTTTGTTTATTTTGTTGGCGGCGGCCGGTTACTACTATTTTAAAGATCCAAATAAAACCGCGGAAAAAATTAAGAACACAAGCGACACGATAAATGCCGGCATTAATGAAGTAGTGGATAAAAGCAAAAACTTATATAAGGACACAAAAGCTTTATATGAAAAGAGCAAAGAAGTCCCCGGCGATATTAATAAATTGCTTAAAGATTCCACAGAAAAAGCAGGAAAATAACGGGTTGCTTTTTTCAGTTCTATAAAATGTCTAACTGGACAAAGATAATTAGCTGGCGGTTTCTATTTTTGCTAGCCGTCTTAATTATCTTGGCGGCAATTTTTTTACGGACAGTCAGTCCTTGTCAGGAGCCGTTGACTTACCGTATTGGCAAAGTGGATGAAAGATTCGGTCTTACCCGGCAAGAATTCGCTATTGCTGTGGATATGGCAGCGGCAATGTGGGGGAAGCCACTTTCCCATGAGTTATTTCGGGAAAATCATAACGGCACAATCGAGATTAACCTGGTTTACGACTACCGGCAAGAAGCGACAGATAATTTAAAAAAACTCAATTTCACAATTAACAATACAAAAGACTCTTATGGAGAATTAAAAAGTCGCTGGGAACGTCTGAAATCGGAATACGAGCAGAAAAATGCAGCGCTTAAAGTAAGTTTTAGCGCCTACAATACACGGGTTGATGCTTTTAATGCAGAAAATAAATCCTGGAGCTGGCGCGGCGGTGCTCCCGAAAGTGTATATAAAAGATTAACCTCGGAAAAAAATGATTTAAATTCTTTGCGTGAAAATCTGCAAATGCAACAGGATGAGCTCAAAAAGCTGACTGATACCATCAATAGTCTGGTAATTGTCATCAATGAAATTGCCACAAACTATAATCTGGATTTGGTTAATTATCAAAATACGGGAAATATACTGGGGCATGAATTTTGTGAAGGCCTTTATGAATACAAAAACAGGAAACAATCAATTACTATTTACCAGTTTGATAACGACTACCGGCTGGTACGCGTACTGGCCCACGAATTTGGTCACGCTTTGGGATTAAAGCACAGTGAAGATCAAAAAGCGATTATGTATCGGCTAATCCAATCGGATATAATCGAGCTTTCGGCGGATGACATAACCAGCCTCAAAGCACGCTGTAATATTCATTGACAAAACGAATTGATATACGGTTTTTTATCCAACAAAACCTTGACTGATGATTCAGAAAAAGGCAAACGTTTAAATATGGAAGCAATAATATTTCAGGTTATCTGTGAACAGTTTGAATTAAGATGCTAAGAAATCTATCTAAAGCAGGTTGATTTCCATAGCGCGGACAGGGCACGCGGAAACGCAAAGCTCACAGCCATTGCATTTTTCGGGATCAAACAAGACTTTTTGAGTTTGTTTTTCGAACGATAAAGCTCCTATAGGGCAAAAGGCAGTGCACGCTCCGCAATGAACGCACTTATCAATGTTTTGACTGACACTTTTGGATAGAGGTTCTACTTTAAGTCCCATATCCTTTAAAAAACGGATACCAAGATCAAAATCTTCTTTGGAGCCGCTTAACTCCAGGACAATAACACCCTCGCGGCGGGGGAATATCCTTGCTTTAAGAATATTAAAGACAAGATTGTATTGTTTAACAAGCTGGTAAATTACCGGCTGCTGAACAATATCAGGTGTATATCGAATAACAATCTTTTTTGAATACATAATGCTATTATAAAATCAAAATATCTGGTGAAATGTTAATTTATAGGGTAAGCATTGTCAAGGCAATAGTTGAAAATTCACATAAATATTAAGCCACATTATACATTTGAAAATTACATATACGTAAGATTGTATCTCTTTTAATTATGAAATTTTTCGATTAATAATCTGACTGCAAAAGATTTCTCCAATCGAGAAGGGGGAATGTTTTGTGCAGAGAATGGTCATCATTAACAAAATGATGATCCAATTGCCGGAATATTTTTACGGCGATATTTTTTACGGCGAACGGATCGACAATGTTATCGTTGATTCCATGATAAACAATAACCGGAAGCTGAAGCATTTTGTCAGGCTTAGGGCTAAATTCGGGAAGATTCAACGCCGGAGCAAGTAGAATCAATTTTTTTACTCGGATTTCGTTTTTCATCGCATATTGGACAGCCATTAATCCTCCATAACTGGAACCCACTATTATCAAGTTAGTTTTTCCGGTCAATACAGCGGAAAGTTTAAGCATGCGTGCAGCAAAATTTCCCGTATAATTTTCGATAAGCATCTGCGGAAAATTTTGATGAAAAAATTGCCCCTTCGTGCCTTGCGCGGTACTTTCCAAACCATGAATAAATACTAGTGTATTTTCCATTTTTTTCCCCTTCAGGTTTAGGACTTGTCCTGAGATTTAATACTCTTCGTAAATTAAATTCTGTTTTGCATAATTTTGCGTTGCCTGGATTATGACAGTATGTTAGGACTCCCGCAAGAGGAGATTTGATTATGGCTTTAGTTTTACCGTTTAAGGCGATTAGGCCGCAGCGTCAATATGCAGCGCAGATAGCTGCTCTACCCTATGATGTAATGACCAGAGAAGAAGCTCAAAAGGCGGTTGCCGGCAATGATTTGAGTTTTATACACGTAGAAAAATCGGAAATTGATGTGCCGGATGGTACTCGAAGCGATGATGAACTTATTTACCGCACGGCAAAAAGCAACTTTGCCCGGATGAGAGAAAAGGGAATCGTTTTTCAGGAGAAATTCTCCTGTTTTTATATCTACCGGCAGCAAATGGGCTCTCAGGTGCAAACCGGAATCGTCGGAGTAATGAGCGCCGCTGAATATGATGCAGGCAAGATCAAGAAGCACGAATTGACCAGAAAGGATAAAGAAGAAGACCGCATCCGTCACGTTGATATGGTCAATGCACAAACCGGTCCGGTTTTTATCAGTTATATTGCGCGTCCCCGGATAAATGCTATAGTGAAGAAGATAGTAGCCGGTAATCCCGAATATAATTTTACCGCCGAAGATGGAATTATCCACACGGTCTGGGTTGTAGCTGATGCCGGACAGATTGAACAAATCAAAAATGAATTTCTGCAGGTCGATGCTCTATACATTGCCGACGGACATCATCGTGCCGCCGCCGCTGCCGCTGTTGCCCGCCAAAGACGAAAACAAGATAATGCCGCAGGTTCGATTAACGAACCTGATATGGTGCTGGCGGTGCTTTTTCCCCATGATCAATTAAAGGTGATGGATTATAATCGAACCGTCAAAGACCTAAACGGTTTAACGCCGGAAAAATATCTGAAGAAGATCACTGCCAGCTTTATAGTCAATAAAAACTTTGCCGCAAAATCACCGCAAAAGTTGCATGATTTCGGCATGTATCTGGGCGGGAGCTGGTATAAGCTTACCATTAAAAATGGAATGTATGATGTAAAAGACCCGGTAGCGAGTCTTGATGCTGCAATCCTCCAGGATCATCTGCTAGCGCCGGTTTTAGGGATTTCCGATCCCCGAACGGATGACCGCATTAAATTCATCGGTGGCATTCGAGGCATGTCGGAACTGGAAAAGTTGGTGGACAAAGACGGCTTTGCCGTGGCCTTTTCCCTGTATCCGACAACAATGGAGCAAATCATGCATGTGGCTGATGCCGGAGCAATTATGCCGCCCAAGTCCACCTGGTTTGAACCGAAACTGCGCAGCGGTATGTTTGTCCATGATCTTAGCTGAATAAAACAGAACCAAAATCATGGTAGAAGAAACTCTCGACGAAATTTTTGATGGTCATTTACGTGTTTTTCAAAAGAAAAGAGGATACAGATTTTCTCTGGATTCTATCCTTCTTTCCCATTTTGTTTTCTTAAGGCCGCATACATCTGCCATAGACTTAGGATGCGGCGGTGGCATTATTCTTCTTGTTCTGGCAAAACGTTTCCCGAATATAAATTATGCCGGTTTAGAAATTCAAGAAGAACTTGCGGCGCTGGCACGAAAAAATGTTAACTTTAATAAGCTAGTACATCGCATTAAGATAACAGAAGGTGATGCGCGCAAAATTAAAAATATTTTTTCCGCAAATTCATTTGATGCCGTAATATTTAATCCGCCTTATCGAAAGTTAAGCTCCGGCAGGATTAATCCTCAGTTGGAAAAAGCCATCGCCCGCCATGAAATTCAAGGCTCTTTGAAGGATTTTATAAGGGCGGCAAAATATTTGCTCAAACCGGAAGGAAAAGTATTTACAATTTATCCGGCGAGAAGATTGGTTGAATTGATAACGCTTTTCCGTAAAAATTTCATCGAACCAAAAAGAATGAAGCCTGTTTACTCTGATAATTTGTCCGTGGCGGAGTTTGTTCTGGTCGAGGGCAGAAAAGGATCAGGCGAAGAGCTTAAAATTGAGCAACCGCTTTTTATCTATGATCAGAATAAAAAATATACGGCAGATATGGTGGGCATATTCAGCGAGCTTGCTCGTTTTCCCAACGCCGCCGGCGATTGATTTCCGCTTGCATCACTCGCTTGAAGATTATGGCCAATTCGCGGTCGGCCAATGCCGCAGTGCATTCCGCTATCATTTTTTTGTCTCTTTCTTTCAATAATGATTTTTTTGCCGCAGGCGTATTCGCATCAGTCCTTGTTTGAGCAAGCTTATGGCCGACTGAAAAACGTATGTCTTTTACAGCAATTTTCCCGGCAAGTTCATTAAGCTTTTGGAGAATTTCTTCTTTCATGAAATGAAGCTGTTGTACCCATACCGAGGAAGTTGTTTTGACAAATAAAGTTCCATTTTTTAAGCAATCAGGTTGTGTTTGCAGAACGATCTGTTGACCGACGGCTTTAGGCCAAAGTTTTATTAGAGAATTTTCTTCAATTTTTGCGGCAACGCCCTTTCCTTTAAAGGACGAAAATAAAATTTCGCCGATTGATTGCAATCGAGATTGGTTTTTTTTCTTGCGCATGTATTTTTAGTGGCACAATTCAAACAAAAGATCAAGAAGGCGGAAAATAGGGCACAGGATTAGGAAGTTAAATATAACTAAAAAATTATTCTAAAAATATCTTAATCGTAAACGATTATTTTATTTTGACACGGTTTTTTGTTTATCGATAATTTCGCGCAATTGGGAAGCGATATCTCGAATTGTAAAGGGTTTTTGGATGAATCCCACACAGCCGCGCTTGATTATTCTGCTTGCCTGCCCGTTTAAACTATAGCCGCTGGAGAGCAAAACTTTCACCAACGGGTTAATTTTTTTGAGTTCGTCAAAAATCTCTCCACCGCTCATTTCCGGCATTACCATATCGAGGATAACCAAATCGATATTTTCTTTTGAGTTTTTATATAAGTCTATCGCTGATGAACCGTCTTGAGCGGTTAGAATCGTATAGCCTAAGGTTTTTAATATTTCACTGCCGACGGTCAATATCATTGCTTCATCATCAACGAGAAGAATTGTCTCCGTGCCTTTGGCTATCACGTTATCTCCATCAACATCTTTATCTTTATCGTGAGTATCCTTTTTGAGAGACGCCGGAAGATAAATATTGAAAGTGGTTCCCTGTCCTTTTTCGGAGTAAACATTGATAAAACCATTATGGTTCTTAATGATTCCATAGACAGAGGCCAGACCGAGTCCGGTTCCCCGCCCCATTTCCTTGGTCGTAAAAAAAGGTTCAAAAATTCTTTCTTTTGTTTTTTCATCCATGCCGACGCCGGTGTCGGTTACCGAAATTTTTACGTAATGACCATTCATGGTTACGTATGGTTTAAAATGGCTTTCTTCAACAAAGACATTTTTGGTTTCCAAATAAAGATTGCCACCGCCGGGCATAGCTTGCCAGGCATTGACATAGAGATTAAGCAATACTTGCTCAATTTGTCCATGATCGACATCAACCGGCCAAAGATCATTTTGAAAGTTGCGGTGAATTTTAATTTCTTTTTTCGTGCGGCCGATTGTTTCCGAAGTTTTTTGAATTAATAAGTTTAAGTCTACGGTCTTTACCTCATATTTGCCGCCGCGGGCAAAACCAAGAAGTTGTTTGGTTAAATCGGCTCCGCTCGTGACAAGAGTTTCGATAGTTTTCAGGTGTTCAAAATTAGCATTTTGAGGATCCATATGCAGAAGGGCCAATGAGGCATGCCCTTGAATGCCCATGAGCAGATTGTTAAAATCATGAGCGATACCGCCAGCAAGCGTGCCGATAGATTCCATTTTTTGAGCTTGAAATAGCCGTGCTTCCGTTCTTTTTTGTTTTGTTATATTTCTCATGGAATTTAGAATTGCCGGTTCATTGTCCCAATTTATACCAACACTATTGGTTTCCACCCAAAGAGTCATGCCTTGTTTATTGGTGATACGAAAAGAATAATTAATGCTGGGATTTTCCCCCTGCAGACAGCTTTCCTGCAATTCCAGAACCATGTCGCGATCTTCAGAAACAACAAGATTGATAAATGAAATTGAAGATAGCTCTTTCATACCGTAACCCATCATTTGCGCAGTATGCAAATTGGCATACTTTATTTTTCCATCCATAATAATAAAAATGGCTTCATTGGAATTTTCAATAAGCAGACGGTATTTTTCTTCCGATTTGCGCAATGCCTCTTCGGCTACTCGTCTCTCGGTGATATTTTTGGAGATAATAGCGACGGCGATTATTTTTTTATTATCTACGGGATCTCTTACCGGGCTGAAAGTGCGCAAAAAATAGCCGCTACGAGGGCTTTGGTGCTCGTCCTGAAGGGATTTATTTGCGGTGTACACTTCTTTGACTTTTTCGGCAAATTCTTTGCTTTGTTCGGCAGAATGAAACTCATCGTATGAATGTCCGATAATTTTTTCTATAGGCAATTTCAATCT
>DLME01000305.1:3192-5569 GCA_002479215.1 Syntrophaceae bacterium UBA7544 | reverse complement strand
ATCAGCAGAGCATGCCTCACTTCGTAAGATTCGACGCGGTAACTGGCGAGGGGATCGACAATGTAATGGCCTGCCTCAGGGAGGAGCCTGTAGGGGTAACGCACGAGGGGATGTTCAGGTACTATCCGAACCAGTCAAAAGAGAAAACAGGAAGGCTGGCCAAGGCTTTCCTGGAGAGGTATGGAGGGCTCTATGTGACGCCGGACATCTGGACTTGGAAAAATATTTGGTGTTCTTTATAAAGGAGATGTATGGAAAAAGGGCTTTGAAAGGAAGTATTAGTTGGGGTCATGGCAAGGCATGGAAAAAAGCCTATACGAAGCTTGTAAAGAGGTATAGATGGAGGTTTCCAAAGGAACTAAAGACAAGGGATATTAAAGAATATGGATATTAATTGATTAATACACTGTGTCAGATAATCGCTTGTTAAAATCTTCTTTTGTATATTGCATAAAAGCGGTAAGATTCCTCACTTGCGTATTTCTCCAACTTGGGTTTTCCCCGTATAAAGCCCATATAGCATTTTTGAATACACCAAAACTAAGTGCTTCGTATAAATGATGAGTTTCTAAAGTATTAAGCGGTCTCACGGTAGTATAACCCTCTATAATCTTTCCAAGTGTCCCATAATCTAATACTCCATCTATTGCAATTGTCATTGTAGTGCCTAAATCATTTAGCATATAATCTCTGCTTACTATATCCCAATCCAGTACTTTATACAGTTTCTGCTCTTTGAAGATTAGGTGGCGCTTTAGAAATTCAACATGACATGTTGACTTTGGCGTATCGGTCGGTAAAGCAGCGTCTCTCATACGTTCATACATAAAGTCTACCGCTTTCTGTATATCTATAGGCATATCACCCTTAACCGTATGGCCCCTATCGAGTAAGTTGTTAAAATATCTATAGTCTGCATATACACTTTCATATGGATAATTCATGCCTAAAACGTGTAGTTTAGCCAGGTACCTTCCAGCTTCTAAAGCGCGATCTGTAGTGAGTTCATATTGCTGATTAGCATTTTCTACATACTCAAAGAGCGCAAAAGTACGATCATGATAACTAAGTGACACTTTTCCGGATGCAGTATCAAATAATCTAACAGATGGATAACCACTAGCCAACAAAAATTTAAGGAATACGAAACTTTCATCTAAGTATCCTCCTTCACGGTATTGTTTAAGGAAATATCTATTGTTGCTAGTTGTTATTTCATAACATAATGGAGCTGTGCCTCTTCTTAGTTCATTAAATGTTTCTATGTTGGTTATGCCATAACTCCGCAGTATGCCCTTTATGTCATCATTTTTAAGGGCTGATTCTGTTGTTTTCAACATATTCTCACAAGGTTAAACATAATCGATCTCCATATTTACATTCACATTTTCCTTTTATTTCATACGGGGATTTTAGCTAATGAATTATACTTTGGTATCTCAACGCCGTTCCTTTTTGCAAAGCTAATTGTATTGCTTATGAGTTCTATCGCGGCGTTGTTTATCTCTTCTGGGTCATTGCTTTCCCATATTGTCGTATTTAATCTAATGTAATCCTTTGGGATCTTTTTATATTTTGCAATTAATTTAAGGTTTGGCGACCCATAACCCCCACCAGGTAAGAATCCTTTATTTAAAAATGCCACCACTTCATCGAGCGATGTAGTGGCCAAAGTAGCTCCGCTTCTTGTACCAGCTAGGTCACCAGATTCGGCATTCCTCCTAATTCCACTCAGGCATGATGCAGCTGCAGTAAGTTGCTTTGAAGCGGCTTTGTTAAATGCCTGCTGATTGATTTTTCTAATTGCTTTCTCATACTTACCTATTAAATCATATTTCTCATATATTGGCAGACTTTTTATTACACGGAATACTCTATGGGACCATTTGTAATCAGGCTTTGAAATGGTTCCATCAAGTTCTTCGACCGTATAGTATCCTATACTAACAGCTATCCCATTGTACATGAAATGTAACCATTTTGATTCTGGCCAGTGTTTTTTGTCTTTTGTCACCACAAAAGCATCTATATCTGAATCGTCTCTATCTTCATTTCTATACGTAGAACCGGTAATGCCAAAATAAATAAGACCGTCTTTATATTTGGCATATAATTTTTTGGCGTACTTCTTTGCAAATTCTATTCGTTCTTCATGTTTCATATAAATCACTTTTTTGTTCCCACATCTATCTTTTGAATAGCGTATAGGTTTTATTCTCATGATATTTCGCTAATGCAAATCCATATATCGATGCCACGAATCCAAACGATTGTATAAAGGGTGATAGGAGCCAGTATAAGACACAGTAATGTATCCCATAATTTCTTGCATCAGATAGTGTAAGCAAAATCAATGTAAGGATTAGATAAGCTACCA
>DLME01000305.1:0-3115 GCA_002479215.1 Syntrophaceae bacterium UBA7544 | reverse complement strand
TACCATGTAAGCCAAGAAGAATTGTAAGCCGAAGAAAAGCCCCACAATTGACAGTAAGAACCCTAAAGACATTGAAAGCGGAAGAATGTTCCATATAACTATAAGCCCTAATGTGCCTATCTTTATACTGTTCTTTGCATCTGAAAAGACCTTCGACTCAGCAGAAACAAGCCCAAATGAACCCATAAACCACCTTGCATACTGCAATGCCCAACTGCTGAAAGTGCTTCTCTCAAGCTCCGTACCAACTTCCTCTGGGATAAAGTATAATTTATCATTGCTATTTGCATAAAGGCGCATAGTTAGGCCAAGATCATGCATAACAAAATCGTTTTTCATTAGGGGTTTTAATTCGGCTTTTAAGAACTTGGTTCTATAAACCGCAAAAGCACCAGGAATGTAAGAACCGAGCCCCAATATTGCCCGCCCTTTAAGCGTTAAGGTCTGTCTAAAGATTTTTGCTATCGCAGCAAATCTTCCGGCTTTTGTATCTTTTATCTCTGGATACAGCAACCCGAATGCCGCGTTTTTACCGGTCTTTTCAAGCCCTGTAAGCATCCTAACTAGATTATTGTCCTTTATTTTTGCATCTGAGGCTAAGATACATGTATACTCTGTCACAACTCTTCCTAATCCGATAAGATATGCCTCGTTTTGTGAAGCTTTTCCTTTTTGCATTATAATTTCTACCTTATGCAGTACTTTCTCGTAATTTTTTATCATCTGAATTTGACCTGGTTTCGCTCCTTTTATTACTGCAATAAGGTTTATCCTTATTCCATTCTGATTTAGAAGCGTATCAAGTGCACCTTTTATCATATCTGTGTCCTCGTTATAAATCGGTACAATTACACTTACTTCAAGTCTTTTTGAAACGTTTCTTTTTTCAATAGCCTTTGGATATTCCATAGAATACCCCGCCCTAAATGCCAAAATGTAAAGTATGCTAATCGTGTAGATTGTAATAAGCAAAATCGACAAAGATTCATAAATCCCGTATAAGATGCTCATACAAAATAACCCATCAAGACCTGTTTTTAGCTCTGGAACGGTCTTCCTTCAAAGATTTATCTACGAAGGCATAGAGCCTCTCCATACCATCTTCCAAAGTAACTTTTGGTTCCCAACCCAGTTCTTTCTTGGCAAGCGTTATGTCTGCACACCTTCCACGGACACCTTGCGGTTTGCTCAGGTCATATCTTTTACCTAGCTTCTTCCCAGAAATTGCTATTACCATATCAGCTAACTTGTCTATTGAGATCAGCCTATCAGAGCCGATATTTACTGGTTTTCCGTAGCTACTGTTCGTAAGCGCTATTATCCCATTGACACAATCACTTACATAAACGAATGATCTTGTCTGCTTCCCATCACCCCATATCTCTATCTTGTCGCCCTGTTTTGCTTCAAGCACCTTTCTACACAAGGCTGAAGGCACCTTGTCCCTTATCCCATCACGTGCACACCCTTCGCCATAAACTGAGTGGAATCTTGCAATTCGTGTCTCTAATCCATAATCATTTGTATATGCCTCGCACTCTTTTTCCATTAAAAGTTTTTCCCACCCATAAAAGGTGTCAGGGTTGCTAGGGGAGACATCGGACTCTTTTAGTGGTTTGACATTCGGCTTCTCCTGTAGTGTATACGGGTATGCACATGCACTTGAAGAGAAGAAAAACCGTTTGACATTATTTTTAACACTCGCTTCTAACATGTTAATATTTATCCGCTGATTGTCACGCATGATTTCTGCTGCTACTTTGGTTATCCAAGCCATACCACCAACGTTTGCAGCTAAGTTAAATACATAATCAATATTTTTAGTTGCTTTTATTGCGTTATCCGGCACTCTCAAATCTAGTGTCATTGACTCAGAATAATACGGTTTATCCAAAAAGTTGTCCCATTTAACATCTACTGCCCGCACGAAATTTCCTTGTTCTAGAAGTTTCTTAGCTAGATGTCCTCCGATGAATCCTCCGGCTCCCGTAACCAATACCTTCCCCCTACGCATCTCCTTTTTTGTACTCATTTTTACACCCACAGATCTTACAGAAATTTTACACACATTTTATTATCTCATTCAGCTTGTATATCCGGTGCTTTGCTCTTCTTATCTGCCACGCAGCTCTTGAATTCTGATACTTTGAGTCAACTAACAATGCCTGTATTCCTCGTTTTCTTACAAATTTGTAATCTTGCCAATATCCATCACCAACCATTAATGCTTCGTTTTTATTTATTTTCAGCTTTTTTAGAAGCTTTTCAATGAGTTTCGCCTTAGAGCTTCCGTCTACCATATTAACTGCATGATATTCCTGTATAAGTCGGCTTAATCCAAAATGCTTTATAGTATTCTCCAACTGGACCTTTGACTTTTTCAAAGGGTACGGGACTGCAGATACGATCACACACATTATACCCATTCGATTAAGACGCTCTAATGTCGTTTTTGCAGTAGGCGACATAATAAGATGCTCATGTACGACATCCCTGGTTTTCCTATCCTTGTAAACCCAGCCCGGGTCTGCGTTGTTTCTGGTAGTTTTTGGATACCATAACGTACCAGTAGCATCAAAAAATACTATTCTTTTTGTTATCAAATCACCTCTTGTCGATCTCATCATTCAAACGTACATGTCCCTTTAATATTAAAGAATGTTTCATATATCTAGATTTGTCCTGGTACGACATATTTATCGCCCTTTATTTCAGTTTCAAAGTTTAAACGTTCTACACCTCTAAACGGTATGATATATTTATCAGTTATACCTCTATTTATCTCTGTACGCTTATTAAGCTCTTGCGACTCTATAAGCAGAACTGGAGAGTTATTCGAGTACATCGGTGCGATTCTCCATATTTTCCCTTCTTCTGCAAAGAAGCTGCTTTTTCCATATCGGCTCTCATGTTCTGCTGTAACTGTCATTTCTGGTTTAGATGCCAGAGACTTATACTCTAAGTAGGCCCGTCCAAGGTTCCTGATAACGCCAGCATTAATTGTAAAATAAGGATTAAAGAAGTATCCAGCGTTATATCCAGCTGTCATTAGTGCTCTGATGTATCCTTCAACAAGAGGTAGTACATCTCTTTTAATGTAGATCGATGCTGTTAC